>JAAYRP010000279.1 GCA_012518715.1 Alcaligenaceae bacterium
ATTGATAAAGCCGTAGCCGTAACTGTCGAAGAGCTGCGCAAGCTCTCTCGTCCCTGCGCAACTTCTAAAGAGATCGCACAAGTAGGCTCTATCTCTGCTAACAGCGACGCATCCATTGGTCAGATCATTGCTGACGCCATGGACAAAGTCGGTAAAGAGGGTGTTATTACGGTAGAAGACGGTAAATCCCTAGAGAACGAACTGGATGTCGTAGAAGGGATGCAGTTTGACCGCGGTTACCTCTCCCCCTACTTCATTACCAATACCGAAAAACAGGTTGCTGTACTTGAGAACCCATACATCTTGATTTTCGATAAGAAAATCAGCAACATCCGCGATCTCTTGCCTATCCTTGAGCAAGTGGCTAAAGAGAGCCGTCCTCTCTTGATCATTGCGGAAGACGTAGAAGGCGAAGCTCTCGCTACACTCGTTGTTAACAACATCCGCGGTATCCTCAAGGCCACTGCCGTTAAAGCCCCTGGCTTTGGTGATCGTCGTAAAGCGATGCTAGAAGATATCGCTATCCTCACTAACGGTACCGTTATCTCCGAAGAAACCGGTATGACCCTAGAGAACGCGAATATCTCGCACCTAGGTCAAGCAGTTCGTGTAGAAGTCGGCAAAGAAAACACCACCATCATTGATGGTGCGGGTGACAACGCTTCTATCGAAGCACGTGTAAAACAAATCCGTGCCCAGATCGCTGAAGCCACCTCCGATTACGATCGCGAAAAACTCCAAGAGCGTGTGGCTAAACTCGCTGGTGGTGTGGCAGTGATCCGCGTTGGTGCTGCTACCGAAGTCGAGATGAAAGAGAAAAAAGCACGTGTAGAAGACGCTCTACACGCTACTCGTGCCGCTGTCGAAGAGGGTATCGTTCCTGGTGGTGGTGTAGCACTTATCCGTGCTCGCAAAGCTGTTGCCGCTCTTTCTGCTGACAACATCGACCAAGAGGCCGGTATCAAGCTCGTATTACGCGCTATCG
Source organism: Alcaligenaceae bacterium (assembly GCA_012518715.1). Taxonomy (GTDB): domain Bacteria; phylum Pseudomonadota; class Gammaproteobacteria; order Burkholderiales; family Burkholderiaceae_B; genus Paenalcaligenes; species Paenalcaligenes hermetiae. The sequence continues at coordinate 986 of JAAYRP010000279.1, forward strand.
AAGCCCCCTTACGCACTATCGTAAGCAATGCTGGTGAAGAAGCTAGCGTAGTTGTTAACGCTGTTGCTGAAGGTGAAGGTAACTACGGTTACAACGCTTCTACCGGTGAGTACGGTGACCTCGTAGCTCAAGGTGTACTTGACCCAACCAAAGTCACTCGCACCGCGCTACAAAATGCGGCTTCCGTAGCAAGCTTGCTGCTCACCACTGAAGTCGCTGTAGCTGAAATCCCTGAGGAAAAACCCGAAGCCGGTATGCCTGATATGGGTGGTATGGGCGGTATGGGTGGTATGGGCTTCTAATTGGCTCATGCTTCTCGCGCTGGCTAAGACCAGCGCACCAAGACGCACATTAAGCCTCTGCATTTTTGCAGGGGCTTTTTCGTTCTGCACGTATAATACTCACATTCCTTATTCATGAGTATGTATGATGACTTTTACCGAACAACTACAAAACGCTTGGGCACAGCAAAACTCCTTGCTCACTCTGGGCTTAGATCCAGATCCTCGGCGCTTTCCCCCACATTTACAACATTCCAAAACAGCTATTTTTGATTTTTGCACGGGGATAGTGGATGCATGTGCTCCGTATGTGAGTGCCTTTAAACCCCAAATCGCCTATTTTGCTTCATCTCAAGCCGAGTCACAGCTCGAGACTCTTTGCGCCTATATTAAAGACAAGTATCCTAATCTACCTATTATTTTAGATGCCAAACGAGGGGATATAGGCTCTACAGCACGACACTATGCCATCGAGGCTTTTGTACGGTATGGAGCAGATGCCGTTACGGTTAATCCTTATATGGGTACGGATTCCATCGAGCCATATTTTGAATGGCCAGATAAAGGCGTCATCATTTTGTGTCGCACTTCTAACCCCGGTGGATCAGATTTACAGTTTATGCCCCTCGCGGATGGAACTCCGCTTTACTTGCATGTGGCAAAGCTTGCCGCAAAAAAATGGAATACACATGGCCAATGTGGTTTAGTAGTTGGGGCGACTTTCCCCAATGAAATTGCCAAAGTGCGAGAGGTCGTGGGTGATATGCCTTTGCTCGTACCAGGTATCGGTGCCCAAGGTGGTGATATTCCTGCTACCGTCAAAGCTGGGTTAACGACCCAAGGCACAGGCATGATGATTAACTCTTCCAGAGCCATCTTATATGCCAGCGCCAAAGAGGACTGGCAACAAGCCGCAGCCCAAGTCGCTCAATCTACCCGCGATGCCATCAATGCCGCACGTGCCGCTATTTACTGATCAGAAGAGCCGGGAGCAAAATCGGTAGACGTGGCTAAATGAGGGTTGATTAAATCTAAGGCTTTTTGTAATGCAAACAACACGGCTTGCTGCCGGACTTGATGACGATCACCCTCAAACACCATAGTCAGTGCGTGGGCGACAACGCCCTCGCCTACGCGCCGAGCGAAACCAAAACAAACCATCCCAACCGGCTTACCGGGGGTGGCTCCAGAAGGGCCAGCGATACCAGTGGTTGATAGTGCTATATCCGCCGCGGCGCTCATCCCTAATACCCCTCGAGCCATCTCCATCGCCGTCTGTTCACTGACGGCGCCATATTTATCTAAGGTATCTGGATTGACCCCCAGCTCTTGCTGTTTGGCTTGATTACTGTAAGTGATATAACCCCGATCAAACCACTGACTAGAGCCACTGATTGCTGTTAAAGCCGCCGCTAATAATCCCCCAGTACAAGACTCTGCGGTGGCTACTACTAGCCGATGCTGTAGCAATGCGGTTGCCAACGTCGAAGTTGACTCATCAAACAAGGCTAAATGGTGTGTCATGGTGGCTCCTATAGCCATAACGCGACTAAATAGAGAAATAAAAGACTGTAGCCGGCGGCTAATATATCGTCTAACATCACTCCAAACCCGCCCCCTACTTTTTGATCAAAAAACCGAATGGGTGGAGGTTTGATAATATCAAAGAGCCTAAACGCCCCGAAAGCAAGCCCCTGCATCCACCACGCAGGCGTTGGTAAAAGCCATAAAACCAACCAAAAGGCGACGGCCTCATCCCACACCATCCCCCCATGATCCGATACTCCAAGCTCATCCCCAGAAAGCTGACAAGCCCAAACACCGATGGCAAAAGCCAAGCCCAAAAAGAGCGACATAGCGCCCAGAGGGATAAATTGCAACACGAGTAGCCACACCGCCCATGCCCATAGGGTTCCCCAGGTGCCCGGCGCAGGGTAGATCGCGCCAGACCCCATCCCAAAAGCAATGATTCGCCAAGGTTTAGCGTAAATCCACGCGAGATTTGGCCGTAAAGAAGTGGAAGAAGAGGTCATCATGCAGAAAAATGATCAAAACCGCCCTGAGCGGGTAAGTTCAAGGCGTGTCCCGACGCGTCAACAACGACCAAACCAGACTCTGGCACCACTGTGCCGATACGCGTCAGCCGGATTTGATGCTGGGCGGCAAGATCTAACAAATAAGCTCGCTCTGTTGGGGGTGCCGTAAAACATAACTCAAAGACATCCCCTCCAGCGAGGACGGCAGCTTGTTGTAATGCCGGCGCTACGCCCCGCAGCGCTGGATGCATGGGTAAGTCTGCCCATGACACCTGCGCACCACAATGACTGGCCGTCAGTATATGGGAAAGATCTTGTAAAAAGCCATCAGAAATATCGATAGCTGCATGAGCATGCCCCAACAAATGGGGCGCAAAAGCATAAGGGGGAAGAGGACGCTCAAGAGCAGAACGCGTTTGTTCCAAGCGCTCTGCATCCATAGGCAAGCGCTGAGTCAAATAACGCAAGGCCAGATCGGCAGCACCCAATGTGCCGGTGATCCAAATATCATCCCCAGCTCGGGCTAGATCTCGGCGCAAAGCCTGCGTAATAGGAACCTCGCCAAAAATAGTGAGTGTGATGGTTACAGCATAGGGATGACGAGTCGTATCCCCACCTATTAATGGGCAGTTAGACTGTGCTGCTAACGCATGCAGGCCAGAGCTAAATGCTTGCAGCCACTGGGGATCAACCTGCGGTAATGCTAAGGCCAGTACACAACCTTTAGGCTCTGCGCCCATTGCACAAAGATCAGAAAGATTAACCGCTAAGCTTTTGTGTCCCAAATCGTAGGGATCTACATCACTAAAAAAATGCTGCCCTTCGATAAGGGTATCTGTGCTTACCGCCAGCTGATACCCTGGACGTACCGAAAACAGAGCGCAATCATCGCCCACGCCAACATAGCCCTCTGGGGCGGCCCGATGAAAAAATGTCTGGATTACATCGAATTCATTTAAAGCCGCCATAGGAAGACCTCGTTAGGAGCGTTTTTGATTTCGACGCGCTTGGTATTTTTTAAATTCGGCGGGACGCACCTGTGCTGCAACCCGATCCAACACCCCATTAACGAACTTAAAGCCATCGGTACCACCAAAGGATTTAGCTAGCTCGACGGCCTCGTTAATGGTTGCGCGGTAAGGGACTTCGGTGTGATGCACCAGCTCATAAGTGGCTAATAGTAATACCGCGTGCTCAATCGGCGATAAGTCGGTTAAATCGCGATCAATAAAAGGCTTGAACTGCTCCTGTAAGGAGGCAGCATCACGCATTACACCAAATAAAATGGTTTTATACCATTCCGTATCACAGGTATCAAAGCCCTTTTCACCACGGATATGGGCATCAATAGAGCCCGATTCTTGTAGACCATCGGCACCACGAATCAACCACGCATAGATGCCCTGCAATGCAAAACCCCGTGCGCGGTGACGAGGTGTACCGCGCAGTTCGTCCTGTTCTTGTTCAACAGAATCAGTTTTCATCGTCAAAATCTTCGTCCTCGTCATCAAATTCTTCGTCGCTAGGCTCAAGCAAAGCCAATAGGTTTGCCATTTCTACAGCTGCACGGGCACAATCACGCCCCTTTTCCTCTACGCGAGCCTGAGCTTGCGCTTCGTTTTCTACAGTAAGAATACCGTTGGCAATGGGCAAGCCTGTGCCAATGGAAACGCGAGCAATCGCCGAAGCGCTTTCATTGCTGACGACCTCAAAGTGATAGGTCTCACCACGCACGACCGCACCAAGAGCAATAAGGGCATCGAACTCGGTGGTTTCAGCCATCTGAATAATCGCTACGCCAATCTCGAGTGCGCCAGGAACTGAAAACACAGTAATATCCTGAGGATCAACCCCAAGCTTAATGAGCTCGTCTAGGCAGGCTTCTTGCTGCGCTAAGCCAATTTCCTCGTTAAAACGAGCGCGTACAATACCAATATGTAGGCCTTCGCCGTTTAAATCGGGTTCAACAATATAGGGCTTCATGGATAAACTCCAAATAAAATTAAGCAGAGGGCTCGGTCAAGTAGCCCGTTACGGTTAGAGCAAAGCCAGTCATACTTGGCATTTTACGAGGGCGAGCTAACAAACGAGCCTTGCCCACGTTAAGATCGCGTAATATTTGGGCGCCAATTCCGTATGTACGTAAATCGTAGCGATGTGCCGCCGTTTTAGATTCAGTTTGGGGCTGGCCACTACGCAATTGGAATTGTTCGAATATTTTATCCTCTGACCCCTGACAATTTAACATAACAACCACCCCGGATTCTGACTGGGAAATGGTTTTTAAAGCATCAGGAATGCTCCAGCTATGGTCATTGCTGTCTGCGCACAACAGATCCAAAACTGTCGTAGGTTCGTGTACGCGCACTAGGGTTTCTGTATCGGCTTGTATTTTCCCGTGAACCAAAGCTAAATGGGGGGCCCCAGATGCCAGGTCTTTGTAGCCTATCGCTTGAAACGTTCCCCACGGCGTCGTCATGTCTTGCTCAAACAAGCGCTCGACCATGGATTCATGAGCGCTACGATATTGAATTAAATCAGCAATCGTACCGATTTTTAAATGGTGCTGTTTAGCGAATTCGAGCAGTTGCGGTAAGCGCGCCATGGTGCCATCTGGATTTAAAATCTCACAGATTACCGCTGCC
>JAAYRP010000280.1 GCA_012518715.1 Alcaligenaceae bacterium
ACGCAGCCGAGGCACTACACGGGGATTTAGGCATGATTACCCCTCAAGATGTCATCATTGCTATTTCTTATTCTGGAGCAGCGGCTGAACTTTTAACCATTCTTTCTGCTACAAAACGTTTAGGCTGCCCATTTATTGCCATCACTGGGCATCATCAATCCGAGCTCGCCCAGAATGCCGATATTCATTTAGATGTGCATGTACAACACGAGGCCTGTCCGCTTAATTTGGCCCCGACCTCAAGCACCACAGCGACCTTGGTACTTGGCGATGCGCTGGCCGTAGCCTGCTTAGAAGCCAAAGGCTTTACCAAAGAGGACTTTGCCCGCTCGCACCCGGGGGGGGCTTTGGGAAGACAGCTTCTCACTTACGTAGGCGATATCATGCGTCAAGGTGACGCCCTACCCATTGTTGAAGCAGGCACCTTAATCCCCGAGGCGCTTGCGGAAATGTCTGCCAAAGGCATGGGAATGACTATCGTAATTAACCCCAAACATCAGCCGATTGGCATTTTTACCGATGGTGACTTGCGTCGACTCATCATGCGTTGCGGCGATATTCGTTATCGCCCCGTCGAAGAGGGGATGACTCCTCACCCCAAAACCATTCCCGCCTCTGAGCTTGCCATCAAGGCCGCGAACCATATGGATCAACTTCGGTTAAATCAGCTTTTAGTTGTGGACACAAACGGGCTATTATTAGGAGCTCTACATATGCATGATCTACTTGCTGCAAAGGTAATCTAATGAACCAAGCTGATATCTCTTATCACCCCGTCGAATCCTTACTTCTTGCGCCTCTGAGCCCCGAAACGCGTGAGCGCTTGCGTGCCATCCGTCTTATGGCTTTTGATGTGGACGGTGTTTTAACAGATGGCCGCTTGTTTTATAACGAAGAGGGCGAGTGTATCAAGGCCTTTCATGCCTTAGATGGCTACGGCTTACGGCTACTCCAAGAGTGCGGTATTACCGTTGCTTTAATTACTGGTCGATCCGGCCCAATTGTGGCTCGACGCGCTAGCGAGCTGGGCATCGACGAAGTCCATCAGGGTATCCGAGACAAATCTATAGTACTCCAACAGCTCGCCCAAAAATACGCGCTGGACATGCAACAAATTGGCTATATGGGAGATGATATTATTGATCTAAGCGCCATGAAACGCGTTGGTTTTGCTGCCACCGTACCCAATGCCCCACAATACATTCATCAGCTCGCCCACTGGGTCTCTGACATCGAAGGCGGCTATGGGGCCGCACGCAAGTGTTGTGATTTAATCCTCGCCTCTCAAGCACGCCTAGGTCATTATTTTACCCCTACCCCACCTGTTAGCTTAATCACCGGAAGCCCCCAATAATGCGTGAACGCTTGCCCGCCCTTACGGCTTTACTTTTATTGGCAGCCTTGGTTGCGGGCACTTGGTGGGCGGCGCACTACACGCACTCCACGGTTGAACTCGACCCCCCGCGACGCTACACCCATGAGCCGGATAGCTGGGCCAACGGTTTTGTCATGTTACGCACCGATGAACAAGGTATTGCCGTCAACCGTTTAGAGGGCCGCTTTATGCAGCACTACCCTGACGATGACTCGTATCATGTTGATGCCGCAACCGCTCGTGTCAAACAAAAACAAAACCCACTAACCACGGCTACTGCCGATCTCGCCATCATGGATGAGGCCGGTCAACGGATTCAAATGATAGGCAATGCGTACGTCCACCGCCAGCCTGACACCAAAGGAGATCGCTTCTCTATCCGTAGCGACCAATTAACGATCTACGTCGATGAGGATAAAATCACAACCGATCGTCCCGCTGTTATTATCAATGGTCCGAACATCTTGCAAGGTATTGGCGTGGAATATGACAATACTTCTCGCCAACTCCAAGTCCACCGCAATGCACAGGTCACCTTGACCCCTGCTCAACCCCCGCCT
>JAAYRP010000281.1 GCA_012518715.1 Alcaligenaceae bacterium
AGCCGGCACCGACCTAACCGTGGATTTAACAGGCGTTGTAGGAAGAGGCAGTGCAGGTATTGCCGATAAACCAGGCAGCTTTGGGTATTGGCCTGCCGGTCTTTGTATTTGCTACCCAAGCAACGGCAGCGTCAATGGCAGGGTCGTCTTAGACCGCGGGGATCTTAATCTAACGTTTAAGCGCTATCTGGAATCCCCCGTCACGCTCCATATAGAAAACGATTTTGTGGTGCATATTGAGGGTACAGGCGTGGATGCCGAGTTGATTCGCTCCTATTATGCCAACTGGAAAGAACCCGATGCCTATGCCGTCAGCCATGTCGGCTGGGGTATGGCTCCCGCAGCACGTTGGGACGCCATGGTCATGTATGACAAACGTGATACCAATGGCACCGAGCAACGCGCTTTTGCAGGCAACTTTTTAATCTCTACCGGCGCTAATCCTGCTGCGAACCGTTTTAGCTCATGTCACTTTGATTATCCCATGCGTAACTGCACGGTGCGCTTAGACGATACGATTGTTGTGAAAGAAGGGGTGTTGCAAGGAGAGCTGGCGTAACCTTTTGCTTAAGCGTTTTCTTTAACCGCCTTTTTTACTATTCACCTTTGTATGTCCACTCGATATCGACTACTTAGCTTTCATCAAAGCCAAAACCCAACGCCTGTGTTTCTATCTCAAATGCGCAGCGCAACACATCAGCGCGACATGATATTACGCGCCACTTCTGCCCACGCCCTGCAATGGCGTTACGCTAGTGTTAAGACGGAGCACAGTGCCTTACCCAGCATCGCCCACTGGATCAATGAGGTTGATTTTGCATCGCTTGCCCACGCCCATGCGTGGGCTGATGAAATTAAGCAGCTACCGATTTTGGCCTCGAGCTTAGTGTTCTACGCCATCGGAGAGGTGCTGATACCAAAACAACCCGATAACCACTCCACCCCACCGCTTTTGGTGTTTCGCTTTGCCAAAAAATCCGCTTTGCTCAACCGTACCCAATTTAGCCAATACTGGCGTGATACCCATGCGCCCATAGCTTGTGCCAGCCCCTATTTACAACGCTATGAACAAGTCCATACCATCGCGTCATCAGACCCTGCATGGCATTGGGACGGTTTTACGGTTTCGTGTTTTAATGGCATTGAGGAAATGCATCAGCATGCACAACGCCCGGCAGGACGAGCAGCGGCATACGATACAAAGCATTTTTTAACGCCAACCGCCCAACCCTATGTGGTGAGCCACAAAGAAGGACAAATTCAGCTGGGTTAAGTAGGAAGAGTAAGAAGATGGAGCGGGTGAAGGGGATCGAACCCTCGTCTCGAGCTTGGGAAGCTAGCGTTCTACCATTGAACTACACCCGCACTGGTGATGCCTGCTAAAATAAGCAGTTAATTCAACCATTATAGCGCAAAGCCAACTAATTGCATCATGAATTCTGAAAAAAACCCAAAAAACTTTGGCCATATTAAAAGTTTTGTCTCTCACCGTGCCCACATGACGCCGAGTCAGCGCGATGCGTTTGAGCGACTTATGCCTGTATGGGGGCTTCCCTATCAGGATCACACCCTTGATCTCGAAGCCACCTTTAAACGCCAAGCCCCTACGATTCTTGAGATTGGCTTTGGCATGGGGGAAACAACCCTAAAAATCGCTCAAGCCCGCCCCGAGGATAATTTTCTCGGCGTGGAAGTTTTTCCTTCTGGTGTGGGTGCTTTACTAAAACGCATCGAAGAACACCAGGTCGAAAACATTCGTATTATCCAACACGATGCGGTTGAAGTCCTGCGCGATATGATCTTGCCCGCTACACTTGCGGGCGTGCATATTTATTTCCCTGACCCGTGGCCTAAAAAGCGTCATCATAAGCGGCGCCTGATCCAGCCTCCATTTGTGCAACTACTAGCAAGTCGTCTGGCTCCTGGTGGCTACATTCACTGCGCTACAGATTGGGAAAACTATGCAGAGCAAATGTTAGAGGTCCTCTCGCAAAGCCCGCTACTTACCAATCAGCATGATGGCTTTGCCCCCCGTCCAGACTATCGCCCTCAAACTAAATTTGAGACCCGCGGGCTACGCTTAGGTCATGGCGTATGGGATTTGATCTTTACCCGAAACCAACACCCCAATCCCGACACCCTCATCTTGGAGAAATAGATGAACATCATTCTCAATGGTAAAAACCACCAAAGTCAGGCTGCAACCATTTTTGAGCTCATCGAAGAACTCGGCTACGTGGGAAAGCGTATTGCCGTGGAACTCAACGGTGAAATTGTTCCCAAAAGCCAGCATGCAACCACGGCCTTAAACGAAAATGACCAATTAGAAATTGTCGTAGCAGTCGGGGGAGGCTAAGCGTCTCTAACAATCATTAACAATACCTCTGTAACACTTTTAACACAGAGTGCGCATAATAGTAGGTAATGGCGTTATTAACTAAAGCCCCACCCATAATTAGGAGTCCATAATGAGCGTTTTTAGCTTTTTAAAAAATGTTGGCGCCAAAATCCTAGGCAGCTCTGATACCACACCCGCCACCTCCGATGAGCTCAAAAAAGAACTCGCCAAACACCAGCTCGATGCAGAGGGCATCGAAGTACAAGTCGACGGCGACAAAGTCACTGTAACAGGCCCCGCCGCCTCTACCGAACAAGCAGAAAAAATCGTCCTCGCTCTGGGCAATACCATGGGTGTTTCCTCCGTCGAGAACAAACTAGATGTTGCCCAACCTGCTGCCGAAGCGCGCATGTATACCGTAAAATCCGGCGACACACTATGGAAAATTGCCGAAGAAATGTACGGTAAAGGCAATGGCGCCAAATACAATGTCATTTTTGAGGCCAACACGCCTATGTTGTCCCACCCAGATAAAATCTATCCTGGACAGGTTTTACGTATCCCTGAACTTGGCTAATTTTTGTTTTACCCCTCTGATTTCAGGTGTAAAAAAACCCCAATCGTCTAAAGCGAACTGGGGTTTTTTATTAAATGACAACCTTTAGCGGCGACGCTTGCCTTTGCCACGGCCACCACGCCCACCGCCTAGCAGGCCGCCAAGCCCACTCATCATGCCACCGCCCATGCCGCCCCCGGCTAAACCACCCAAACCGCCTAAGCCCCCCATGGCACGCATCATTTTTGCCATACCGCCGCCCTTCATTTTTTTCATCACGCCTTGCATTTGCTCAAACTGCTTTAACAACTGATTGACCTCTTGGACGGGCACGCCAGCTCCCATTGCAATACGCCGTTTGCGCTACGCTTTGATTAGCTCCGGTTTGGCGCGCTCTTCGGGCGTCATCGAATTAATGATGCCCTCGGTGCGACGAATGTGCTTGTCTGCTTCACCACCTTGTAATTGCTCGGCTGCAGAAGCAAATTGTGCGGGCAGTTTTTTTAGTAATGAGCCCATATCGCCCATTTTTTTCACTTGTTGAAGCTGATCTTTAAAGTCATTCAAATCAAACCGGTCACCCGCTTTGATTTTTTGGGCCATTTTTTCGGCTTCAGCAATGTCAATATTGCGCTGAGCTTGCTCAACCAAGCTCACAATATCGCCCATACCTAAAATGCGCTGCGCCATGCGCTCTGGGTGAAAAGGCTCTAGACCATCTAGCTTTTCTGACACCCCAACAAACTTCAGAGGCTTGCCGGTGATATGTCGAACAGATAGCGCCGCTCCCCCACGCGAATCACCATCTAGCTTAGTGAGTACCACCCCGGTTAATGGCAATACCTCGGCAAAAGCTTTTGCCACATTCACTGCGTCCTGCCCCTGCATGGCATCCACCACAAACAGGGTTTCAATGGGATTCACCGTGTCGTAAAGCAGGCGTATTTCCTGCATCATGGCTTCATCAATACCTAAGCGACCGGCCGTATCCACAATCAACACATCATAGTGATGGCGACGCGCATGGTCCACGGCGCGCAGAGCAATGTCTTTGGGTTGCTCTGAAGAGCTGGAGGGTAAAAAATCCACGCCAACCTGTGCCGCTACGGTTTCCAGCTGATCAATCGCGGCGGGGCGATACACGTCCGCACTCACGACCAGCACTTTCTTTTTGCCGGTTTTGCGGCCATTTTGTACATGACCGCCATCGGCGAGCCATTTAGCAAGCTTACCCGTTGTAGTGGTTTTACCCGCCCCTTGAAGCCCAGCCATTAAAATAACAGCAGGAGGTTGGGTGGCAAGGGATAACTCAGCGGCCTGCTCGCCTAAATCCCCTCCCATTAAGCTTGTCAACTCTTTATGAACCATCCCGACCAAAGTTTGGCCAGGGTTAAGAGAATCGGCGACTTCTTGCCCCAATGCCTGCTCTTTGACGTTCGCAATGAACTCTCGCACCACGGGCAGCGCTACGTCCGCTTCTAAAAGCGCCATGCGGACTTCGCGCAGCATCTCCTGCGTGTTAGATTCAGTCAATCGGGCTTGTCCACGCATTGTTTTTACAACACGTGCCATGCGCTGGGTAAGATTTTCAAACATAAGTCTGGTTTCGCTTAAACTATAGAATAGAGGAGACAGATTAAATATGGTTTACTGTGGCATCGTGCCTGAAAACTTTTACCTACCCTGTCAATAAATATGTCTGCAAGTATAGTATTTCATGGATTGGCGGCCATCGCCTATGCTGTATTGGCTTTGTCGTTATGGCTGCCCATACAAAAATACCAACGCTCTCCAAAATTAGACCGTACTTTTAGAGCCGGCCTATTAGCCGCTATTATCATCCATGGTACGGGCTTGTTGTTAACCATTATTTTGCCACATGGGCTACATATTGGCTGGGCTTTAGCCCTATCCGCAGGACTCTGGCTAGGTATGGTGGTATTTTGGTTTGAAAGTTTATATCTGCGGCTAGATAGTTTGCTGCTTATATTACTACCTACAGCCGCCCTCGTCAGCCTTATTGCCACCTTATTCCCAGAAGGCATTGTAGTCCATCATGCCAACAGCGAATGGCTACGTGTGCATTTACTGATCGCCTTATGTGCTTATGGCCTGGCAGGCGTAGCCGCTATGCATGCTATTTTAATTACCGTATTAGACCGACAGCTGCATCGTCCCGTCCAGGCTGCCGGTCAGCAAAACACATGGTATCGTGCATTGGACAGTATGCCACCCTTAATGGTCCAAGAGGATTTACTCTTTAGACTGATTCGTATCGCTTTTTTTGTCCTAACCCTTACCGTAATCA
>JAAYRP010000282.1 GCA_012518715.1 Alcaligenaceae bacterium
CCGACATGCCGTAATACTCGTGCTTGTAAGTCCGCATACCCATGCAAAGGATCATGAAGCTGCCCCTGCGCATCGACGGCCATCGCATTGATGGTAAGATCACGCCGTTGCAAATCGGCTTCCAGAGTCACGTCCACACCAGTATAAAACGTAAAGCCTTGATAACCACGCCCAGATTTACGCTCTGTCCGCGCTAAAGCGAACTCCTCTTTGGTACGAGGGTGAAGAAAAACAGGAAAATCCCCTCCCACTGGAATAAAGCCGCGTTGAGCAAGCTGCTCTGGTGTGGCGCCCACCACGACCCAGTCTTTATCCCCTGCCTTCAACCCAAGCAATGCATCGCGTACCGCACCCCCTACCACATAGCAGTCTAACCCAGCTAACAACGGATCCTGTGGTCCAAATAAGGCTTGCAGCGCCTGCTGCTGCGTATCCGACAAGCGCATTAGGGTAGCTCCGTTTTTGCTCTTGCCTGCGGCGCAATCGTACCAAGCCGCTGCTTTAATGATTGCGGCTGCCCACTAAACACCATGGAATAGTAAGTGGCATTAGATAGCACATTTTTTACATATAAGCGGGTTTCTGTAAACGGTATGGTTTCAGCAAATATCGCCCCCTCTACAGGGCCTTGTAAGCGTTAGCGCCAATTAATGGGACGCCCTGGTCCCGCGTTATAACCAGCCGAAGCCAATACCTCGGAACCATTTAACTGCTGTAATACCATATTTAAATAGTTTGTCCCCAAGACTGTGTTGACCTCAAAGTCATTGACCATGGCGGGCTTAAAGGTTTTCATACCAATTTTATTGGCTGTCCATTTGGCTGTTGCTGGCATAAGCTGCATCAAACCCGATGCCCCCACGCCAGAGCGAGCATCCGTCATAAAGCGCGACTCTTGTCGGATTAAGCCATATACCCAAGCGGGATCCAAGCCGATTAAACGTGCTTTCTCTGTAACTTTACCCTCAAATGGCGCAACAAAACGTTGGCTAAAATCAATTTCCTGTTTAGTCAGCAATGAGGTGTTTACGACCCGATCATAAACCTGATGGTGACGTGCTAGCTCTGCAGCGGCGCGTAACTGTCTATCGCTCATTCCCCGGATCCCATACCCCCACTCTGCAGTCGCTTCTGGGCGCCAACCCAGTTTAAATAACTCTAGCGCACGTAATAACGCTGGACGAGTCTGCACATCTTGCATATCGGCAGCAGTCACAGCAGGAGGAACAGGCGGCAACGGAATAGCTCGCCCGAGCTCTTCATTAGCGAGCTGACCATAAAAGCCTAGGTCATCCGTAATCGACATAAAGGCAGCTTGCGCCTCGGTAGCTTTGCCTTGTGCTGCCAAAGCACGACCACGCCAATACACCCACACTGGCTCTGATGCCTGTCGAGCCGACATTTTTGCTATGGCTTGCTCTACCCGCACCCAGTCAATTGGATACTGCCGAAGCTCAGCCCGCACTTCCCAGGCATGGTTATAATCCGTTTTCGGGCTTTTCCCTGATTTTCTATACCAACGCGCAGCATCGTTTTCCACCCGCAAGGCCGGCACTAACCCAAACTGCCCCCACACCCAATCTATGTTTTCTTGCGGCAGTTTGCTTTGCCATTTTTGTTCAATATATTGAGCCTGTGTGGCACGATTTGCTTCACGAGCTAAGCGTGATAAAGCCAATGTGACGAGCTCCTGATCGGCTTGCCCTTGTACCGTGGTTTTCTTATCTAGCCATTGACGAGGCGTTTTCATCAAGGCAGTGTAATCCTGCATTTGTTTGCCATCAAAAATAATGGCGGCAAAACGACGCGCATCATTTGTTTTACCCTGCTCCAAAGCGGCGCGCATTAAATCACGCACAGCCTGAAAGCCCACCGCCTTATCGGACCATAGTTGGTCTAATAACGACCAGCAGGTCGCCCCAGGCCGAAACGAACGCAATAAAGCTTCTGTGTCTAAACGCTGCCCCTGCATATGTAGGCCATACGCCACCGCACATCGCACCTGCGTATTACCTAGGTCTGCAGGGTTTAGCTGATTGATCAAAGCAAAATCACCGGCTCGCACCGCCGCAATCGCCCAATCCCCTTTTAAGCGTTGGGCTAAGTATTCATCATCATACTCACGTAAAAACTGCCACAGCTGATCTGAAGGCACAGGACGTGTTGTATCGTAGAGCTGTTGGCGCAAATGCCAATAGGCAGGATAAGCACCCAGCACCGGATCGGCTTTTGCCGGCTGGACCAACGCCTCTAACTGTTTCCAGTTTTTGGCTTGTACTGCCTCTCGAGCCTGTAAAACAGCTTGACGCGCTTGCGCTGGGACAGGCGGTAAGCTTTGCCAACGCATGGCGGGGGGTGGTGCTGCTTTTTGGCTAACTACTGGCTGGGTTTGGACTTGTGCATTCGAATCAGAGGGCGCATTAGCTCCAGCGCAGCCAACTAATAGCAAGCTGCCTGCCCAAAGCGCCACTTGTGAAGAAAAACGTTGTCCAGACCAAAACCTGCCTGAAACCTGTTTTTTCTGATACCGTAATTGCATTACCATGTATTCGCCCTTTTAAAGAAAAGCTTATGTCTCTAAACCCAACTGATTTACGTCAAACCCTACTGCGCTTACGCGCCCAACAAGACCCAGCCGACTGCCGACGCGGTGCCCTATTGATGCGCGGTCGTTTATTTACGTGGTTAAATAGCTATAAAAAGCAATGGTCTCACCCAGATCGGCCTATACATATTGCTGCGTTTTGGGCATTAGCTCAAGAACCTGATCTACAGCCGCTTTTACAGCAATGGGCGGATGATAAGCAGTTACGTCTTAGCCTACCCTGTATAGTTGCAGAGAACGCCCCACTGGTGTTTAAGCCTTGGCAACCTACCACCCCCATGAAAAGCGCGCTGTTTGGCGTTCAAGAACCCGATACACTGGAGATTGCCCCCCATCCGGATATTATTCTTGTGCCCACGCTGGGCTTTAGCCGTCAAGGCGACCGCTTAGGTTATGGTAAAGGCTACTATGATCGCACTTTAGCACAGCTCCAAGCCCAATCCCACCCTTTTATTAGTATTGGAATAGCATGGGCTGTGGGCGATTTATCGTCTTATTCTTATCACCCTCAAGCCCATGATGTGCCACTTGATGCCGTCTTAACTGACAAAGGCTGGGCGGTACCTGCCCCGACCTTTACAGGCTAAGACGATTAACAATATTCATGGTGGCTTCCGCGCCGTTTAGCGTGTAAAAGTGCAAGCCCGGCGCGCCACCATCAATCAAGTCTTGTGCCAATTGGCTGACCACATCTAAACCAAACGACCGGATAGAAGCACGATCATCACCAAAATCCGCTAAGCGCAAGCGAATCCACCTAGGAATTTCCGCCCCACACATATTTGAAAAACGCAACAACTGTGAAGAATTAGTAATAGGCATAATGCCAGGGATGATAGGAATCGTGACACCAGCTTTTTGTACACGCTCCACAAAATCAAAGTAAGCACCTGCGCTATAAAAATACTGCGTAATCGCTGCGTCTGCTCCTTGGTTAACCTTATGGACGAAATGACGTACATCCTCTTCAAAGGAAAGAGCCTGCGGGTGCATTTCTGGATAAGCGGCTACCTCGATATGAAAGGCATCTCCACTGTGTTCGCGAATAAATGCAACCAGATCGCTGGCATAGCGTAACTCGCCCACATCCCCCCCCATACCGGAAGGCAAATCCCCGCGCAATGCCACTAATCGCTTCACGCCTTTTTGCTGATAAGAATCCAAAATTTCAGCAATATCGGCTTTGCTTGCGCCAATACAAGATAAATGCGGCGCCACATCAAAACCCAAATTTTGTAAAAGCTGCACCGCATCCGCTGTACCCGAGCGGGTGGAACCCCCTGCCCCGAATGTCACACTCACGTAACTAAGATTTAACCCCATTAGGGATTTTGCTGAACGCACAAGTTTTTCCTGTGCGGCAATGTCGCGCGGAGGGAAAAACTCCGCGCTAAGAATCGCTTTAGCACTCATTTATTTTTAAATTATGGAATAAGTTTAGACAATAAGCTGGTAGCGATACTGTACACAATCGCTCCAATAAACGCCCACCAGAAACCTGTTACCTCAAACCCTTTGAGGATAGAACCAGCCAGCCAGAATAACAGAGCGTTAATAACCAAAAGAAATAAACCCAATGTCACAATCGTAAGCGGCAGTGTTAGCACTTGTAGCACTGGCTTTAACAGCATGTTTAACAGCCCTAGCACAACAGCCGCTATCAGTGCTGAGCCAAAGCTGGCCACATGAATACCGGGTAATAAGTAGGCTACGATCAATAAGGCTACGGCGTTTAAAATCCATACGAGTAATAAAGTCATGTTCCACGCTCCGTTATAAAAAGGGCATCTACCTTGCAGATGCCCAAAAAAATTAATAACGATAATGATCGACCTTGTACGGCCCCTCTACGGGAACGTTAATGTATTTAGCTTGTTCTTCTGTTAGCGTGGTTAAATTCACACCAAGCTTAGCTAAATGCAGGCGAGCGACCTTTTCGTCCAAATGCTTAGGCAATACGTATACCTTACCACTTTCGTAACGCTCACCGTGATTGAAAAGTTCAATTTGTGCAATGGTTTGGTTCGTAAACGACGCCGACATCACAAAAGAGGGGTGACCCGTCGCACACCCTAGGTTGACAAGACGCCCTTGAGCTAACAAGATGATACGCTTGCCATCTGGGAAAATTACGTGATCCACCTGGGGTTTGATTTCCTCCCACTCCAGATCCGCCAACGAGGCCACGTCAATCTCATTATCAAAGTGACCAATATTACATACAATGGCTTGGTCCTTCATGCGCTCCATATGCTCGCGTGTGATCACATGGTAGTTACCTGTGGCCGTCACAAAAATATCCGCCTTATCTGCTGCTTCTTCCATGGTAACGACACGATAGCCTTCCATCGACGCCTGCAAGGCACAAATGGGGTCGATTTCAGTAACCCAAACCTGAGCGCGTAGTGCTTGCAAAGCTTGCGCACAACCTTTACCCACATCCCCAAAACCACATACTACGGCGATTTTGCCAGCCACCATAACATCAGTGGCACGCTTAATCCCATCGACCAAGGATTCACGGCAGCCATACAAATTATCAAATTTAGACTTAGTCACCGAGTCATTGACGTTGATAGCAGGAAAGGCTAGCTCACCTTGTTTAGACATCTGATATAAACGCTGTACTCCCGTGGTGGTTTCTTCGGTAACGCCTTTAATCTGCGCCAAACGTGTGGAGTACCAGGTTGGATCCTGCTGCAAGCGTGCTCGGATACTAGCGAACATGACTTTTTCTTCGGAGCTACCTGGATGATCCAAAACGGACAGGTCTTTTTCTGCTTTTGCCCCCAGATGCAAGAGCAGTGTGGCGTCGCCCCCATCATCAAGAATCATATTGGCTTGTTCACCCGGCCAATTAAAGATCTCATGGCAATATTCCCAGTACTGCTCAAGGCTTTCACCTTTAATGGCAAACACGGGAATCTGGTTAGCCGCCATCGCTGCCGCCGCATGATCCTGAGTGGAGTAAATATTGCAAGATGCCCAGCGAACCTCGGCGCCTAATGCCACTAAAGTTTCAATCAACACAGCGGTTTGAATTGTCATATGTAGGCTACCCGCAATGCGCGCGCCCTTTAGAGGCTGAGCGTCAGCGTACTCTTCACGCGTAGCCATTAGGCCTGGCATTTCAGTTTCAGCAATGGCGATCTCACGACGCCCCCATTCAGCCAAACCAATATCGGCAATTTTGTAATCAGAAAAGGTAGACATAAAAGCTCCTGTGATGCGGTGATCAGAACAGGAGCAAAAAAATAGCTCACCTACTCTGATCACAGAATTAAGGTGAGCGTCGTTAAAACGATATCTGTTTTACTTCACAAACCTGAGCCTGGCCAATAACGGTCGCAACGCTCCTCAGGTTTGGGGGTGGCAGCAAGCCCTATACGGCGGATTTTACCATCCGCCACCATAGAAAGTGAAATTAAAGCGCCGCTTTTAATGCTGCTGCTTTATCCGTGGCCTCCCACGTAAATTCGGGCTCGCTGCGACCAAAGTGTCCATAAGCCGCCGTTTTTGTGTAGATAGGACGCAATAAATCAAGCATTTGCACAATACCGCGGGGACGCAGATCAAAGTGATCACGCACCATCAAAGCAATTTGATCATCAGGAATGATGCCTGTGCCGTTGGTATAAACGGTAATGTTGATTGGCTCTGCCACGCCAATCGCGTAACTGACCTGAACCTCGCACTGACGCGCCAGCCCCGCCGCTACAATGTTTTTGGCCACATAGCGCGCCGCATAAGCCGCGGAGCGGTCTACTTTAGATGGATCTTTACCTGAAAACGCCCCACCACCATGTGAGCACGCCCCCCCGTAAGTATCCACAATAATTTTGCGTCCAGTTAAACCACAATCCCCGTTAGGACCACCAATCACAAATTTACCAGTAGGATTCACCAAAAAACGGGTTTTTTCTGTCAGCAAACCTTCGGCATAAGTGGGACGAATAATTTCCTCGATCACTGCCTCGTGAATGTCCTTTTGGCTAATTTCTGGATCATGCTGAGTAGACAGCACCACAGTATCGACCTCGGTAGGCTGACCGTCTATATAGCGGAAAGTGACTTGGGCTTTA
>JAAYRP010000283.1 GCA_012518715.1 Alcaligenaceae bacterium
CAGAGCAAACAGAAACGTCAGAGCGTATGGAGCCTGTATTAACTGCTACGGAAATCCAGACACGTGCTGAGCCAACTTTGGGTGGGGTGGCAACGAGCCAAGCGGCTTCTTTGGTGGCCGATCCGCCTTCTCGTCCTTATAAGCATCCTATTTTTGATGATCCAGATCCAACTCCGGCGAATGTTATGCCTGAACCGGATACGGTGCCTGTTCGTCCTATACAGAAGCAAACCCAGGTAACAGTGACTAAAGCCGCAAAGCTACCTACCGAGGTCGGTTTGCCGCCGCTTGACCTGTTAGACCCCGCCGAAGCCTTAGGTGAACCAATTTCAGAGGAAACGCTGGAGTTTACTTCCCGTTTAATTGAGAAAAAGCTAGGTGATTTTGGGGTGAATGTGACTGTCATGGAGGCTCAGTCTGGACCGGTGATTACGCGTTATGAGATTGAGCCGGCGACAGGGGTAAAAGGAAATCAGATCGTCAACCTTTCAAAGGATTTAGCGCGCTCGTTGAGCTTGGTCGATATACGTGTGGTGGAAACCATTCCAGGTAAAAACCTAATGGGGCTGGAGCTGCCTAATCCACAGCGGCAGATGGTTCGCCTTGAGGAAATCATTGGCTCGGAAAGTTTTGTTAACAGCAAGTCCCTTTTAACGGTAGCTTTAGGAAAAGATATTGCTGGGCACGCCGTGGTGGCGGATTTAGCGCGCATGCCGCATTTGCTTGTAGCGGGTACGACAGGGTCGGGGAAATCTGTGGGGATTAACGCCATGATTTTATCCATTCTGTATAAAGCAAATCCAGATCAGGTGCGTATGATTCTCATTGATCCCAAAATGCTGGAAATGAGCATCTACGAAGACATTCCTCATTTGCTGGCTCCCGTGGTAACCGATATGCGCGAGGCGGCGAATGCTTTGACCTGGTGCGTGAATGAAATGGAGCGACGCTATAAGCTCATGAGTAAAATGGGGGTGCGTAATCTTGCGGGCTTTAATAACAAAATTAAAGAGGCTCAAGCACAAGGGCAGTCCATTCCTAATCCTTTTTCTTTGACGCCAGATGCACCCGAACCATTAGAAACACTACCATTTATTGTGGTGGTTATTGATGAGCTTGCCGACCTAATGATGGTGGCAGGTAAAAAAATCGAAGAACTCATTGCACGCTTAGCGCAAAAGGCGCGTGCAGCGGGGATCCATTTGGTTTTAGCCACACAGCGTCCCAGTGTGGATGTGATTACTGGGCTTATTAAAGCCAATATCCCTACCCGTATTTCTTTTCAAGTATCGTCCAAAGTGGATTCGCGCACGATATTAGATCAGATGGGGGCAGAAACCTTATTAGGCCAAGGGGATATGTTGTATTTACCACCAGGCACTTCGGTGCCGATCCGAGTGCATGGTGCGTTTGTGGCCGATGATGAGGTACATCGGGTCGTCGAGTATTTAAAAGAACAAGGCGAGCCCGATTATATTGAAGGCATTCTGGAAGGCGGCGCTCCAGGGGAAACCGGTGATGGGCTCAATGCGATTACGGGTTTTGCAGACACAGAAACGGACCCGCTTTATGATCAAGCGGTTGCTTTTGTGTTAGAGAGCAAGCGGTCTTCGATTTCTGCGGTGCAGCGCCAGTTGCGTGTGGGTTACAACCGTGCCGCACGCTTGGTAGAGCAGATGGAAAAAGCTGGCATTGTATCGCCGATGGGACCCAATGGGAGTCGAGAGATTCTTGTTCCGCATGCCGATGAATAACCCCATGCGTTTTTATTTGACAAGGTCAACATGATGATTTCATTTTGGAAAAAAATGGCGGTTGTAGCGAGTGCGCTTTGTGTCAGTGCCTCGCTTTATGCGCAAAGCGCTACGGATCAGTTACGACAGTTTGTACAAGAGGTTCGCAGTGCCACAGGTAAATTCACGCAGCACACCATGGACGCACAAGGGCAAGCACGGCCAGAGCAAGCAGGAGAGTTTGCTTTTCAACGCCCTGGAAAGTTTAAATGGCAGGTACTTAAGCCTTATGAGCAGCTGGTTTTGTCTGATGGCAAGCAGCTTTATCAATATGACCCCGATTTAAATCAGCTTACTCAGCGCCGTGTGGATCAGGCTATCGGCACATCTCCTGCTGCTATTTTGTTTGGTTCGGGGCAGCTAGAGCAAAGTTTTCATTTGTCGGATCGTCCAGAACAAGATGGGCTTTTGTGGCTGCGTGCCACACCTAAAAGCAAGGATGCTGGCTTTGACTATATGGATATAGGCTTTCAGGCAGGTACTCCTGTCCAGCTGGTGTTGTTAGATGCGTTTGGGCAGCAAACACGCATCACGCTAAGTCAGCTACAAACCAAGGTGGATTTAACGGCGGATATGTTTACCTTTACGCCACCAGCCGATGTGGATGTGGTGACGTTACCCTAGTGTATGGAACCCGACCTTTTTCAATCTTCCTCGCCCCAAAACTATGCTCCGTTGGCAGAACGCTTGCGCCCGCGTCAGCTGGATGAGGTTGTGGGGCAAAGCCATCTCATCGGCGAGGGCAAGCCGTTGCGTGTCGCCTTTGCCTCGGGTCGCCCGCATTCTATGATTTTCTGGGGCCCCCCAGGGGTGGGGAAAACGACCTTGGCGCGTATGATGGCGGATGGTTTTGATGCCCAGTTTATTGCAATTTCTGCAGTGCTTGGTGGTGTTAAAGATATTCGTGATGCGGTGGTCAAAGCCCAAGTGGCCCAAGGCCAAGGGCGACGTACGATTTTATTTGTAGACGAGGTCCATCGTTTTAATAAAGCTCAGCAGGATGCGTTTTTACCCTATGTAGAAAGCGGTTTGTTAACGTTTATCGGTGCCACAACAGAAAACCCTTCTTTTGAGGTCAACTCGGCGCTACTGTCGCGTGCGCGCGTTTATGTACTCCAACCCTTGAGTGTCGAGGAGCTAACCGTTTTAGCAAATCGAGCGGTGGCCGTGTATGTTAACGATGCTCAAGCGGATTTGGTGTTTACACCAGAAGCGAAACAACAGCTAGCAACATGGGCCGATGGTGATGCGCGACGCTTGATTAATGCCGTAGAGGTAGTGGCTGAGTCAGCACAAACGGCACAGGTGCAAACGGTCGATCAGGCTTATTTGGAGCAGGCCTTGTCACAAAGTTTACGCCGTTTTGATAAAGGGGGCGATGCCTTCTATGATCAAATCAGCGCGTTGCATAAGTCCGTGCGTGGTTCGGATCCAGATGCCGCACTATATTGGTTTTGTCGGATGATTGATGGTGGCGCTGATGCCTCCTATTTATCACGTCGTATCGTGCGCATGGCTTGGGAAGATATTGGTTTGGCGGATCCTCGGGCGCTACAAATTGCGAATGATGCGGCCACTACGTATGAGCGACTAGGCTCACCCGAGGGCGAGCTCGCTTTGGCACAAGCTGTGATTTATTTGGCGGTTGCGGCGAAAAGCAATGCGGGTTATATGGCTTACAATCAAGCGCGTCGTTTTGCTGCAGAGCATGGCAGTGCCCCAGTTCCTGTGCATTTGCGCAATGCGCCAACTCAACTCATGAAACAGCTAGGGCATGGCAAAGCTTATCGGTATGCCCATGATGAGCCCCATGGTTATGCGGCGGCCGAGCACTATTTTCCTGACGGTTTAAAGCCGCGCTTTTATCAGCCAACCGATCGAGGTTTAGAGCAAAAAATCAAAGCGAAGTTACAGTTTTTAGCCGAGCTAGATCGGCAGGCACGCTCTAAAAAAATCTCCTAAGCTTAATTATTCGCGCTGATTTCGCTACAATTCTTTAATTCTTATCATTCCTTGAGCCTATTGTTATGTTAGACATTACACTGTTGCGTAAAAATTTAGATGAGGTCGTAGCGGCCTTGGCCACCCGTGGGGTTGTTTTTGATACGGAGCGTTTTAACCGACTCGAGTCGCGTCGTAAGGCCGTACAAGTAGAAACAGAAAACCTCCAGGCGCGTCGTAACACCGTGTCTAAACTCATTGGGCAGCTAAAAGCGAAAGGCGAAGACGCTTCTAAAGAAATGGCTGAGTCCAAAGCCATTCCGCAGCAGTTGCATGAACTAGAAAAAGAGTTGACTGCCATCCAGTCCGAACTGCACGAGTGGTTGAGCGGTATTCCTAACTTACCCCATGCATCCGTTCCTGTTGGTGAATCCGAGGAGCAGAATGTAGAGGTACGTCGTTGGGTACCAGGAAATGCAGCAGCGGATGCTTTGCCTACCCCTTTTGATTTTGAAACCCAAGATCATGTTGCTGTAGGCGAAAAGCTGGGCTTGGATTTTGAGGCAGCACGAAAACTCTCAGGGGCTCGATTTATGGTGTTACGTGGGCAGATAGCTAAGCTACATCGGGCCCTAGCACAATTTATGTTGGATGTGCAAACCGAGGAGCATGGCTATACCGAATGCTATACCCCCTATATTGTAAATAGCTCTACTTTGTATGGCACCGGACAGTTACCTAAGTTTAAAGAGGATATGTTTTGGGTCACCAAAGGTGGGCA
>JAAYRP010000284.1 GCA_012518715.1 Alcaligenaceae bacterium
CGTATGTCCCATCATCACCACATCTAATACAGTATGCGCCTCAAAGGCAAACTGATCTTGGCGCAGCTTACCTAAACGCATGCCTGGATCTAACGTCACACTACCGGCTGTGGGCTCCAAATCGCCACCAATGATTTTCATGAGGGTCGATTTTCCCGAGCCATTTGCTCCGATAAGGCCGTAACGATTGCCCCCTCCAAATTTGGCATTTACATTTTCGAATAAGGGTTTGGGTCCAAATTGGATAGTTAGGTTTGAAGTCGTAATCACAACAAAATATCTTAAAAAATAATCAATAAAGGGGCTTATTCGTGATGATGTTCTTCGATCAGCAAATACGCCATATCATCTTCGGTAGCCACACCAATTTTTTTACCTATGGGTAAGGTAGCTTTCAAAGGCACATGCCCATACGGCAAATTCAAAACTACTGGTTTTTTGATCGTTTGGCGTAACCACTGTATAACAGCCTGCATATCATAACCCCGATCATGCTCAGCCAAATGGTAACCTGTGAACTGCCCCAAAATAATGGCTTGCTGCTGAGCCAACACCCCCGCCTGCCAGAGCTGATTTAAATAGCGTTCAATACGATAAGGGTGCTCACCCACATCCTCTAAAAACAAAATGCCATCGGGCACCTGAGGGAAATAAGGCGTTCCTAATAAAGAGCAAAGCATGGCGAGGTTACCCCCCCAAAGCACACCCCGTGTATCAACGGCATCGGAGCCCTCTGCCTCAAAGCTCAGCACCTCGAGCTGATTGGTCATGGCCTCATGGAATAAGTCCAATGTTAGATCGTCGGGCTGCTCCACCCCAAAATCAAAGGCCGCGCACGGCCCTGCGTAGCTTATGGCCCCCGTTTGTGCTAACAAAGCCAAATTAAACGCCGTAAAATCACTATGCCCTACAAAACGCTTACCGCTTTGCGCCACGGCTTTCCAATCAATAAAGGGTAACAGCCGGCTTAGCCCATAGCCGCCTCGGCTCGACAACACCACATCATGAGGCTGGTTTAACGCCCGCTCTATGGCTGCTAAGCGTTGAGCGTCACTGCCTGCAAAACGCTGGTGCACGGCTAGTGCATCCCCATCCAGTTGCACTTGCCAACCTAAAGCGCGTAAATGCTGCTGAGCCCAATGTAATTGACTGGGATCTTCTACCGCACTAGAAGAAGAAATAATATAAATGCCCTCGGGCGTGGCGGCATGGCATGAAGCCTGCTCACCCTTTTGTGTGATTGATTCGGTTTTCATAAAGTCTGTTTACGTTGTTTAGCCAACTGCCGGCGCTCTTTAAAAAAATCTCGCAATAACTGCGCCGCTTGATCTTGATAAAGCCCAGCTTGCACCTGAGTGTGATGATTCAGAGCAGTATGCTCATGCAAGCAAAGCTGGCTGCCACACACACCGGTTTTAGGATCGGCTGTGGCATACACAATCCGCGCAACGCGTGCATGCAGCAACGCACCTAAACACATCATGCACGGCTCTAGGGTCACAAAAAGCTGCGCACCCGGTAAGCGGTAATTTTGCTGTTGTTGCGCGGCTTGGCGCAGTGCCTCAATTTCGGCATGCCAAGTCGGATCAGCTTGCGTAATAACCTGATTGTAGCCCTGCCCAATGATTTCACCTTGGGCATCGACCAAGACCGCCCCTACCGGTACTTCCCCTGCCTGCCACGCTCGCTGCGCCAATTGTAGCGCTAATTGCATGGTCTGCTCATCACTTTGACTAAATTTTTCTCTCACATCTACATTCATGGGTTAATTCATACGCCCTATTTGCTGCCAAATTGTCGGAATAGACTGCACGAGATCTTCTGCGATTAAACCAGCCCCCAAGATCAAGCCAGCCTGACTATGCATCCATACCGCCATATTGGCCGCCAACCAAGGTGACATCCCTTGTGCTAAAAGGCCCGTCATCATACCAGCTAATACATCACCGCTACCGGCTGATGCCAAATACGGTGAGGATTGCGTTTGCACCGCCGCCCGTCCATCGGGGCTTGCAACCACAGTGTCACTACCTTTTAGAAGCACGATCGCACCGCTGCGTGCGGCAGCCTGACGTGCCCGTTCAACTTTATTTTTCTGATTTGAATGTAAAGCCAAATCGGGAAATAGTCGTGCGAACTCCCCCTCATGTGGGGTCAGAATCACTTGCGCTGCACTAGTATGTATGCCCTCAAATAAAGACTCTGGCTGCGAAGCAAAAGCGGTCAATGCTCCCGCGTCCACCACCCAACTTGAAGCCTGAGTTTGCGACAAACTACGCATAACAAGCTCTTGTGTGCTGGGCTCTGGCGCCAAACCGGGCCCTATCAGTACCGCTTGATAGGTAGAGCTATGACTCAGAGCCGCCGCTTGGCTTAGGCTGTGCCAACGTTTTACCATCACCGATTGCATGCTTTGTGCATAAATAGCCCATACATCTGACGCGCAAGCAATTGTCGTGGCTCCTGCGCCTGCCCGCGCACACGCTAAAGCACTCAAACGCGCTGCCCCCGTCATTTCACTGCCCCCATACACCAAGGCTGCACCGCGCTGATACTTATGCTGCAAAGGTTGTGGCCACGGGATCGCCGACTGCCACAACGCCGGTTGGTTTTCATATAGGTACGAGGGAGGTGTCACATCCTCTTCGCATAAGCCAATATCCACGACCTTAATCTCACCACACAAAAATCGACTAGGAGCAAGCACATGCGCTAATTTTTTTCTAAAAAATGTAATTGTTAACGCTGCTTGTAATGGGGCCTCTGCCCAACACCGGCCATTACCATCAATACCAGTGGGTACATCGATCGCACAAATAGAGGCGGAGCTGGCCTGCAAGCTCTGTAATACTGTCTGAAGCGCAGCAGACAGTGGGCGCTGCAACCCCATACCAAGTAGCGCATCCACCACAATATCCGCTGCCTCAAAAGCCGTCTCATCTAAAGGCTCAAGCGCGACTA
>JAAYRP010000285.1 GCA_012518715.1 Alcaligenaceae bacterium
CACAAAACGACACCCTACTCTAGAGAACAATGTGGTGGTGGGTGCAGGCGCCCAAATTCTTGGGGGGTTTACAGTAGGAGCAAATGCCAAGATTGGCTCCAATGCCGTCGTTGTTAAGCCTGTACCAGCCAATGCCACCGCTGTTGGCAATCCTGCGCGCATCATTACTAAAGAAGACAAAAAAACCACGGCACCTACTACGCCTACCCCTTCCCCAGCTTCGGCCAAAGAGGCCATACGCCACCCCACTGATCACCCCTGCAAGGCGGAATGGACAGGCAAACCATTAAAGGAGCTGCTTGAACAAAGCGCTCGCTCTAAAGCGGCAAGTCCTTTGCACCAAGCCAGTAATGACGCTTTCCCCGCCTATGCCGTAGACAGCACGAATAACGACCCCTTAGTTCAAGTTATCCATGAGCTAATTAATCATTCAGCCCAACAAGAACAACGCATCAGTCAGCTATGCAAAGCGCTCGAAGAGCTTGGACAGCGGGTAGAAAACGGCCAGCAACCGCTGGATGTTGAACGTCTTAATAAAATGATGGAGTGATTCACATGTCAGCCGCTACTACAGAGAATAGTTCAGGACCACGTACTCTGCGACGAGGGCTACAAATACTGCAAACCTTGCAAGCTCATGATGAAAGTGGTCTTAGCGTCACCGAGCTATCTCGGCTCACCGGTCTACAGCGTCCTACCATTTACCGTCTCTTAGCGGCTTTAACTGAATGTCAATTTGTGCATACTGTCGGCAAAACTCGACGTTATGCGGCCAGCAAGCCCACGCATCCTCATGCCGAAAATGAGCACCATTTAGTGGAAATTGCCAAACCTTTTATGCGCGAACTTGCTTTTAAGGTTGGCGATGCGGTGTTTTTGGTTATTCGGGAAAACAATGATTCGCTCACACTCTGGCGCGAGATCGGCCCCTACCCTGTGCAAATTTTAGGCACCTATGTGAATAAGCGCCAACCATTAGGGGTAGGCTCTGCTGGTATGGCGCTTTTGGCCAAGTTGGATGATCACACCGTCGACCAAATTATCGAAGCCAATAGCCACAAGCTCGATCACTACGGTGGTATGACACAGCGCGAGTTACGTCAACTTATCACTAACACCCGCACACGGGGGTATTCTGTCGTGGGAAATTATGCTGTACGTGGGGCGCTTGGTGTTGGGTGTGCTTTATGCAGTAGTCAGGGGCACCCGCTCTTAGCAGTCAGCGTTACCGCTATCACCGAACGCATGCCAGCAAGACGACAAAAAGAAATTGCTCGGCTTTTGCATCAAACACTGGAACATATTGCAGAGAAAATGTAAAAAAAGGGAGTCGGTCGACTCCCTTTGATTTTAAGCAGCTTGCTCTTCTTTGAGCACAGCTCGAACAGGTACTGGGTGGTTCATGCCTGCTTCGCTTAGGGTTTGTAATGCCAAGCGGTTTAGCTCAAACCGTACATCCCAAAAATCCTCGACTGCCGTCCAGGCTCGTAGATTTAACACCACAGTGCTGTCTTTATAATCGCTCACAAAAACCATAGGCGCGGGGTCTTTTAAGACCTTGGCATGGTTATCCAGCAGCTCTTGTAATACGTTTAATGCACGATCTAGATCATCACCATAACGTACCCCTACGCCAATATCCATGCGTCGGGTGGAGTTACGGCTATAGTTAATAATGGGGTTACCCCAGATCAGGTTGTTCGGTAAGCAAAAATTAACACCATCGACTTGCACAAACTTGGTCATAAATAGGCCAACCTCATACACCGTGCCATCGCCCTTGCCTACAATAGATACAAACTCCCCAGCACGAATCGGGCGTAATACCAGCAGCATAATGCCTGAAGCGATATTTTGTAGGGTGCTTTGTAAAGCCAGACCAATAGCTAAACCTGCCGCCCCAAGGACCGCAATAATACTGGCAGTCTGTACCCCAAAGCGCGCTAAGACAGCAATAAGCACAAAAATACGTATGGCCCACACCACAACGCTTTGCGCAATCGGTACAATAGTGACATCAATGTGGGGGGAACGCTGGGCCATTTTGCGTACCCAGCTACCAGCTAGATTCGATAGCCACCACCCTACAATTAAAATCAAGACTGCTAACACAAGATTGATTGCCATTGCCTCTAGCCATGGCATCGCTCCAAATGGAATAGCCAGCTTTTCCGACATAAAATTACGCTCCGTAAAAACAAATAATTCCCATCATAACGACTTTGGCTAAAGTTCGCAGCCGAACTTAAATTTGTTAACCTTGTTGGCATCTTTGTCTTTGATAGCCAACCCCTCACACATCTCAAGGTAATTTGTATGCCAACGACCTACCCCTTATCCGTTTTAGATTTGGCGCCAATTGTTCAGGGCAGTACCCCTGCCGAATCCTTTAAGAACACGATTCAACTGGCTCAACAAGCAGACCAAGCCGCCTTTACTCGATACTGGTTAGCTGAACATCACGGCATGATCGGCATTGCCAGTGCAGCGACTTCGGTGTTAATCGCTCATGTTGGGCATCACACACGCCGTATTCGTATTGGAGCCGGTGGAATTATGCTGCCCAATCATTCCCCTTTAGTAATTGCCGAGCAATTCGGCACCTTAGCGGCCTTGTTTCCTGATCGTGTGGATTTAGGCTTAGGTCGTGCTCCCGGCTCTGATCAGCGTACCGCACAAGCCTTACGTCGTAATTTGCAAAGTGATCCTAACGAGTTTCCGCACGATGTGTTAGAGCTGCTGGACTATATGTCTGACCATCCACAACAACCCGTGCCTGCTGTCCCCGGCAAGGGGAGCAATGTGCCTGTATGGATTCTGGGTTCTAGCCTTTTTGGGGCTCAGTTAGCCGCCATGCTAGGCTTGCCTTATGCGTTTGCTTCCCATTTTGCTCCAGCCCAAATGATGGATGCCATCGCTGTTTATCGTCAGCACTTTAAGCCATCACACTATTTACAAAAACCCTATGTGATGCTGGGGTTCAATGTTTTTGCGGCAGAGACCAATGAGAAAGCCCACTATTTAGCGTCTTCGTGGCAACAGTCTTTTGTAAGTTTGCGTCAGGGTAAGCCTATCCAGCTACCACCTCCCGTAGCGAATTATATTGAACGCGCCGGCGCTTTAGGTCAGGCTGTGATGGATCATGCGCTTAGCTGCGCTGCTATTGGTGATTTACCCGCCATCATCGAGCAAACACAAGCTTTTATTGATAAAACCGGTGCCGATGAGCTGATGGTAACCTGCAATATGTATGATCAGCGCGCACGACTGCATTCCTATGCGTTGTTAGCCGAGGCACAAAAACATTTACGTCACGCCCCTTCCGCTTTAGATTTTGCTTAACCTGTATAACCCAACATGACTTCTACGGATCTTTCTGGTCACACCCCCATGATGCGTCAATACTTGCAGCTGAAAGCTCAAGTTCCTTCGTATTTGTTGTTCTACCGCATGGGGGATTTTTATGAGCTTTTTTATGAGGATGCCGAACGAGGTGCCCGTCTTCTTAATTTGACGCTAACCAAGCGCGGTAATTCTAATGGTGAGCCTATTCCCATGGCTGGGGTGCCTTTTCATTCTCTAGAGGGCTACTTGGCGCGTTTAGTGGCTATGGGTGAATCCATGGCGATTTGTGAGCAGATCGGTGACCCGGCAACAAGCAAAGGTCCGGTTGAGCGTAAAATCGTACGCATTGTGACCCCTGGCACCTTAACCGATGATGCGTTATTGCCCGCTAAAGCGGATCGTATTATCACGGCCATTTGTCCGGCCTCTAAGCCCAGCTCACAAAAAATAGGTATCGCTTGGATGAATCTGGCCAGTGGGGCTTTTAATGTCTATGAGTGCGATAACCACTTGCTTGACGCTCAGCTTAGCCGTTTACAGCCGGCTGAGCTCCTGCACCCAGAAAGCAGCCAAATCCACTACGAAAGCGCCCAGCGCTGTGTGGGCCTGCCCGATTGGCATTTTGCGCAGGATAATGCGTTAGGGGTTTTGTTAGATCATTTTAACGTCGACTCTGTCAGTGGCTTTGGGCTAGACGAGCTACCTTTGGCTACCTATGCCGCTGGTGCTTTGCTGCGCTATGTTAAGCACACACAATCCCAAAGTCTCAACCATATCCAGACCCTGCGCGTAGAGCAACTGGGCGAGTTTGTGGTGCTTGATGGTATCACCCGCAAAAACCTAGAGCTCACAGAAACCATTAGCGGCGAAACTAAACCCACCGTCTTTAGTACCATTGATCACTGTGCCACCCCAATGGGGTCCCGACTGCTACGACGTTGGTTACATCACCCCTTGCGCCATAATGACACCATCCGTCAGCGTCAAGCCGGCGTTAAACAGCTTATCGCTGCCCAAGAAGCCCAGCCTCTGGAGCAACCTTTAAACAAGCTGGTGCAGCAGTTAAGCCAATTTCCTGATATTGAGCGTATTGCTACTCGTATTGCTTTAGCTAGTGTACGCCCACGGGAGTTAGCGAGCTTACGCGATGCGCTACAGCTTTTGCCTGCCCTTCAACAACACCTGCAGCTGCTGTCCGGGCAATCTCAGGCTTTTGCTACACAACTGCAGTCATTAGCCATAGACCCGGCGTTAACGCAGCTCCTACAACAAGCCATTGCCCCTGAGCCGGCTTTGCTGGTTCGAGATGGTGGCGTGATTGCAGATGGCTATGATGCCGAATTAGACGAGCTACCTTTGGCTACCTATGCCGCTGGTGCTTTGCTGCGCTATGTTAAGCACACACAATCCCAAAGTCTCAACCATATCCAGACCCTGCGCGTAGAGCAA
>JAAYRP010000286.1 GCA_012518715.1 Alcaligenaceae bacterium
CCAATAGAATGCTCAACCAAATGCAGGCAGTGGTTTTCATTAGCGGTAATATCATCAATACAAAGCTCACGCAACATATCCATCGAGCGCTGCAATAAACGAATGGAGTCAAACATCTTGTAAGCAATGATCGGTTCCATGACGTTTAGCTGTAGCTGACCGGCTTCCGCCGCCATGGTCAGTGTTAGATCATTGCCTATGATTTCAAACGCCACTTGATTCACGGCCTCTGGAATCACGGGGTTGACTTTACCCGGCATAATCGAGCTACCCGGCTGACGGGCAGGAAGATTAATCTCGTTAATCCCTGTGCGTGGTCCGCTCGAAAGCAAGCGTAAGTCATTACAGATTTTTGACAGTTTAACCGCTGTGCGCTTGAGCATACCGGAGAACAAGACAAAGTCACCCATATCTGAAGTGGCTTCAATCAAATCCACCGCTGATTTAACAGGATGACCACTGATCGCAGCCAATCGCTCTACGGCTAAGCGTTGGTAGCTAGGGTCAGCATTAATCCCTGTACCAATTGCGGTTCCACCTAGGTTTACCTCGCAAAGCAGCTCTGGCACCAGCGTGCGTAAACGGCATAAATCTTCCTCGAGGGTGGTTGCAAACGCTTGGAATTCCTGACCAAGGGTCATAGGAACAGCATCCTGAAGCTGTGTACGCCCCATTTTTAATACATGCTCAAAAGCCTGTGCTTTTACCCGAAACGCCGCGATCAAATTTTCTAAGCTCAGTAAAAGCTTGTCATGCCCTAACAACAGCCCCAAGCGAATTGCGGTAGGGTAAGAATCGTTAGTAGACTGCGCCATGTTCACGTCATTGTTGGGGTTAACTTGTTTGTAGTCCCCCTTTTCGCAGCCTAAGTATTCCAACGCCACATTCGCAATGACCTCGTTGGCATTCATATTCGTCGAGGTACCAGCGCCCCCTTGGATCATATCCACCACAAACTGATCATGGAATTCACCCTGCATAATGCGTTGACATGCGTGGGTAATCGCCTGATGTTTGCATGTAGTCAAATAGCCTAGCTCGTGGTTTGCATCGGCAGCAGCATGTTTAACCATGGCCAACGCAATCACAAAATTAGGAAAATGCGCTAACGGCACCCCAGAAAGCTTGAAGTTCTGGACAGCACGTAGAGTTTGAATGCCATAATAGGCATGAGAAGGAACTTCTAATTGACCTAAAAGGTCTTCTTCGGTACGAGTAGATACAGTTTCTGGCACGATAATTCAACCTAAGCAAATGCTTTTTACATATAAACGGCAAAAAAATATTTTAAAACGCAAAAAGCCGATTGCGCTAATGTTTTTTACGCTTTTGTACACAATAAAGCGCATTTTTTATATTATGAAAACAATTAAGATTAGCACCTAAACCGCTATAATCCAAGCCTTGCCTATGAAACCCATCGCGAATCGTATCTACCGTGCCATTTTTATTGTCAGCCTAATCAGTATGATCACAATGGTGCTGACTCTTTTTTAGCCAATGAAAGCTTAGAATACACTATGCTGAAAATGTCACCTGAGCTTGGCGATGCCCCTATTACCGCGCCAATGCAAGGGACAGAGCCCTTTATTTGGCAAAGCGCTTCACACCAAATTGCTTATATCCCTGCTGGGCAAACCCACCCTGCTCATTTCCCAAGCTTATTTAATGCCTTAGCACAACGCGAGGTCGCTGAGGTGTACGAACAGGACCAAACTTTTTTACTTAATAAGCAAATCACCCATCATGGCACACTGTATGTGGCACGCAACATTACGGCTTTTGAGCAGCGTGAAGACAAGTTCACTGCCCTCACTTTTATTTTGGTCGGATTAATTTCCATACTCAGCTGGTGGCTGGCTCGAGTCA
>JAAYRP010000045.1 GCA_012518715.1 Alcaligenaceae bacterium
CCATATTGTGATTTTAACTCTCATCAGGCTCCAGATACGATTCCAGAAGCAGATTATCTGCGCGCGCTACAGGCGGATTTAGAACAGGCCCTGCCATTAGTGTGGGGCCGGTCCATCGTGTCTGTTTTTATTGGGGGGGGAACGCCTAGCTTATTAAGTGCTGCTGCAGTGGATGAGTTAATCAGTTTAGTTCGTGCTTATTTGCCGCTGCAACCTTATGCCGAGATTACCCTCGAAGCCAATCCAGGCACAGCAGAGGCGGCTAAATTTGCTGCATATGGTCGTAGCGGTGTTAATCGCTTGTCTTTAGGAATTCAGAGCTTTAATGATCGGGCTTTGGTTGCTTTGGGCCGTGTTCATGATGCCCAACAAGCCAAAGCCGCGATAGGCTTTGCACTGGATGCGGTAGAGCGGGTAAATTTAGATGTGATGTATGCGCTGCCACAGCAGCGAGTAGAAGAAGCGTTACTGGATATAAATACAGCTCTTTCTTTTAATACCTCGCACTTATCGCTATATCACCTGACTTTAGAGCCGAATACGGTGTTTGCTAAATACCCCCCGCCATTGCCTTCCGATGATGAAAGCGCAGCGATGCAAGATGCGTTAATCGAATTAACTGCTGAGCATGGCTATGAGCACTACGAGGTCTCTGCTTATGCCCAAGCCGGTCACCAAGCGGTACATAATACTAACTACTGGGAATTTGGTGATTATTTAGGTATCGGGCCAGGTGCGCACAGCAAGTTATCTTTTCATGATCGTATTGTGCGTCAGGCGCGGGTACGCAATCCGCAGCGATGGATGGATCAAGTCACTACCCGGGATGGTAGCCATTTGGCCGAGGACAGAACGGTGGATGCACAGGATTTACCCTTCGAGTTTATGTTAAACGCCTTACGTTTGCGCCATGGTGTGCCGGCTACGTATTTTGAAGAGCGCACGGGTCAGCCTTTAACCACCATTTTGCCTACGATTCGTCAAGCCATTGCCAAAGGCTTACTAGACCCTCATCCCACTCGTATCCAGGCCTCTGCATTAGGCTGGCGCTTTTTAAATGATTTACAAGAAATGTTCCTCGAGGTGGGCTAACAATTTTTGATGTTTTTAACGAAAAAATGCCCGAACTCACAACAGAATGCTTTAAGATACTAAATGGGCCATGTCGTAAAAGCCCTTTATTTGCTAATTGATTTGGAGCCTTCATGTCTACCGCCGATGATATCCTAACCCGGATTACTGAAAACGATATTGCCTTTGTGGACCTTCGTTTTACGGATACTTTAGGACGAGAACATCATTTAACTATTCCTGCAACGCGTTTTGACGAAGATTTGATCGAAAGTGGCGTGGCTTTTGATGGGTCGTCCATGCCGGGCTGGAAAGGGATTGAAGCATCCGATATGTTGTTGATGCCCGACTTAGATACTGTGCGCTTTGACCCTTTTCGTGAAGAGCCCACATTGGTTCTAAGCTGTGATGTGGTTGACCCGGCGGATTTAAATGGATATGACCGTGACCCTCGCTCCATTGCTAAACGCGCCGAGGTTTACCTGCAAGCAACCGGTATTGGCGATACAGCCTTTTTTGGTCCAGAGCCTGAGTTTTTTATTTTTGATGGGGTACGTTGGGATGATCAGCCCTCGGGTTCCTTTGTAAAAATTGATTCCGATACCGCTCAGTGGGCATCTGGTATCGATCACCCCAATCGTAATAACTCCGGCTACAGAGCTCGTCATCAGGGTGGGTATTCTCCTGTACCGCCTGTGGATCATCATCATGATATTCGCTCAGAAATGTGCTTATTACTGGAACAACAAGGGGTTCCAGTGGAAATTCATCATTCCGAGGTCGGGGCGTCAGGGCAGGTTGAAATCGGTACACGATTCTCTACGCTCGTAAAACGAGCAGATTGGAACCAAATCTTGAAATACACTGTGCATAATGTGGCGCACGTGTATGGAAAAACGGCGACGTTTATGCCTAAACCTGTACTGGGTGACAGTGGTTCTGGCATGCATGTACACCAGTCGATCTGGAAAGACGGTGTTAATATTTTTGCAGGTGACGGCTATGGCGGGCTTTCAGAAACGGCGCTCTATTATATTGGTGGTATCATCCATCATGCTCGTGCTTTAAACGCCATTACTAACCCTACCACTAATTCCTATAAGCGCTTGGTTCCCCATTACGAGGCACCGGTTAAGCTAGCTTACTCTGCGCGTAATCGTTCTGCCTCGATTCGTATTCCTTACGTTAGCAATCCCAAAGCACGGCGCGTAGAAGCCCGCTTCCCCGATCCTATGGCTAACCCTTATCTTGCTTTCGCGGCACTGTTAATGGCGGGTTTGGATGGTATTCAAAATAAGATTCACCCTGGAGACGCCGCAGATAAAAACTTATACGATTTACCTCCCGAAGAGGACGCAAAAATCCCAGCCGTTTGCCATTCTTTAGAAGAAGCTCTGGAGCACTTGGATAAAGATCGCGAGTTTTTAACACGTGGTGGTGTGTTTAGCAATGAAATGATCGATGCTTATATCGACCTGAAAAGGCAAGAAGTCACCCGTATGCGTATGACTCCCCATCCTATTGAGTTCGATATGTACTACACGCTATAGATTGCTACTCTACATTTAAAGTTAAGCCCATGAAATTCATGGGCTTTTTAAATAGACAATTGGTATGGCTTTGTCATAATTGCTCAAACATTTTTCTGTTTCTATAGCTACACTCAAGGACATCAATACGTTATAGGAGTCTGTTATGCGTATGGCAAAGGTAGCCTTGGCCTGTGCTTTACTTGGGTTGAGTTATACGGCCAGTGCAGATCATTGGCACAGCAAACATCACCGGCATCATAACCAGAAATATGAATACTGGGATGGGCACTGTAAAGTGAAAAGAGAATACAAGAAAAACGGCCGTTATAAAGAAAAGCGTGATTGTAAGCCCAGAGGCCATCCTCATGCATATCGTAGTAAGCCGCCGCGACATCCTGGTTATGGGGTGAGCATACCTGCAATTATTATTGAGCCGGTGATTCGTATTGGTGGCTAACCACCGGCCAATAAATTGATTTAAGCCGCTTCGCCCCGAGCAAAGGCTTGGGCGCGTTGGCTTAATAAGGCTTCGCGGCGAATAAAATCCGCTACAAAATCATTCACAGGGTGGTGGTGCAAGCCATACGCGGTATCCCATTGTACGATTTGACCGTCTTTCATTACCCCGATTCGATCGGCTATGGCAAAAGCTTCTGCTTGGTTATGTGTCACTAAAATCGCGGTTAACCCCGTTTTTTGTAGTATTTCCCGTACTTCAAATGCTAAACGCTCACGGGTGTCCACATCCAAATTAGAGAAAGGCTCATCCAATAACAGTAGCGAAGGCTCAGGGGCTAAAGCCCGTGCTAAAGCAACACGCTGCTGTTGCCCCCCGGATAGCTCGTGTGGATAACGCTTAGCCAAGTCCTCTAAACCCACCAGCTGTAACATGTCTTCGATACGCTCTTGTCGCTTATGTTTGTCCCATTTGCGCAGTCCAAATCCGATATTTTTTTCAATACTAAGATGTGGGAATAAAGCGTAATCTTGGAACATCATGCCCACCTGACGTTTTTCGGGGACGATGGTGTACTCTGGGGAAGACAGTAATTGTCCATTTAGATATATATGCCCTTGGCGTAAAGGCTCAAAGCCTGCAATAGCGCGTAAAACGGTCGTTTTACCGCAACCAGATGCACCTAATAAGCAACCAATGTGTCCTTTATCGACTTGTAGATCTAGTTGGTTGACAACAGTTTTTAAGCCTTCTGGCGTTTCATAAGCTAAAGACAATTGTTGTAAATCTAAATAGGCCGTGTTGGATGACGTCATGTCTTATCCTTTAAATGAAGCACGTGTGGTTTTTAGCTGGGAGCGCGCCAGTAATACCACTGGCAATAATCCAGCTACCACAATGGCTAAAGCAGCGACCGCACCTTCTTCATAGGTGCCTCGTGCCGCCTCGGCATATAGCCAAGTCGCCAACGTTTCAAAATTCATTGGACGCAACATTAATGTGGCAGGAAGCTCCTTCATGGCGTCCACAAAAATTAATAGTGCGGCTGCTCCCAAAGCGGGGCGCAATAAGGGTAAATGCACTCGTTTTAGGGTGCCTGCAGGGCTTTCTCCTAATAAGCGAGAAGCCTGCTCAATAGAAGGGGGAATGCGAGCTAAAC
>JAAYRP010000006.1 GCA_012518715.1 Alcaligenaceae bacterium
AGTGGTTCAATACCGATAGTGCCACCTTAAAACCCATCGAAGTCATTCAGAAACAGGTACAGCAGTCTGGTTTAGCTCAAGCACAAGACACCGTGTCATTTTGTAATACGGGACATTGGGCAGCGACCAATTGGTTTGTTTTATCCGAAATCGCACAATTGCCAAACGTGAAGCTGTATCCAGCTTCACTTGCCGAGTGGACACAGTCTGTTCAAGCGTTGCCCATGGAGCATACCCCAAGCCGCTTAGGGCAGATTCGCTTAAAGTTTCAACAGCTATTCAATAATTAGAGATAACAATGAGTCATCGAATATGGTTAACAGGGGCTTTTTCGCTTTTTGCCCTGTTTTTATTATGGTTTGTTTCTATTCGTCAGAGTCTACTCTTTTTAGTAGGTATAGGGCTCGGGGCGGTGCTTGCCGGGGCACGATTTGGGTTTACCACGGGGTGGCGTAATTTAATTAACCAGCGCGATGCCAGTGGGGTATTGGCTCAGCTGGTATTGCTGGCGATTGCGGCCGCCGTGTCTATCCCATTATTAGCCGCCTTTCCAGGTGAGCTGAGCGCTGCCTTAGGTCCTTTGAGCATTAGTTTATTGATCGGAGCATTTGTTTTTGGGGCTGCCATGCAAATCGCCGATGGATGTGGCTCCGGTACTTTATATAAAGCGGGATTAGGTATTCCTTTGAATATGGCCATTTTGCCTATGTTTGCCTTGGGCAGTTTTTTAGGCTCAGCGCATTTAGGCTGGTGGTTAGAGCTAGGCGCTTATCAGCCGGTTAGTCTAGTGAGCACTTATGGCGCGAGTGCGGCGTTATTACTTACTTTTTTAGGCTTAGCTTTGCTTGCTGTGATGAGCTGGCTTTGGTCAAAAACCGCACCATCGGTGAAAAGCGTGTGGAATAAAACCGCGCTAATCGGAGCGGTATTATTAGCGATTTTGGCCATTCTGAATTTGATTATTGCTGGACAGCCTTGGGGAGTGGTATATGGATTTGGCCTGTGGGCTGCCAAAATCGCTCAGGCGGCCCATTTATTTGACCCGACGGGAAATGCATTTTGGGGCCAACCTGTGAATGCGCAAGCGCTACAACAATCGGTGTTTTTAGATATTACTTCGATTACGAACATTGGGATTCTAGCAGGGGCTTTGTGGATCAGTGCCCGTAAGAACACTGATGCCACCAAAGCGTTAACAACAACCCAGTGGGTGGTGGGTTTAGTGGCTGGATTTTTATTAGGCTATAGCTCACGCTTGGCTTTTGGTTGTAATGTAGGGGCAATGGTCAGTGGTATTTCTACCGGCAGTGTCCATGGTTGGATTTGGGTAGTGATGGCATTTATGGGATCGTTGATCGGTGTACGCATTCGCCGCTACTATGGGTATTGATATGAATAAAGCGTTAAGAACACGTATGGTTGTGTTTTGGGTAGTGCTCTTGGGATTTTTTCTTTGGGACTGGTATCGTTCACCACCCATTAACTTGCGCCTCGAAGCCCCTATTATAGCGATTGGCTCAGGGCAAGCCCCTTCTGGTGGGCATTGTGCAAGCTTTTAACATTTTGCGCATCGAAGGCATTTTTTAATTTGACCCAGCATGCAACAAACCCCGCCATTCTGGGCGGGGAGAGTATTTATATTAGTGTGGATCGAGCGGTGTAATGGCTTGATCAGCACAAGCCTGAAGCAGCTGTTGTATAGAGCCTTGGGCCAATTGCAGGTTAGGAGCTAGCTCAGCCAAAGGCTGTAAGACAAAAGCCCGCAAATGCATACGGGGGTGTGGAACGATTAAGTCATCGGTCTGAATCGTTTGGTCACCATATAACAATAAATCTAAGTCCAAGGTCCGAGGCGCATTGGTGTAATGACGCTCGCGCCCGTGTTGATTTTCTATAGCCAATAAATGCTGTAATAATTGGTGAGCGCTTAGTCGGGTTTGTAGGCGAGCAACCGCGTTGATATAGTCTGGCCCATCGGCATCGATAGGGGCAGTACGGTAAAAGCCTGATACTTGCACCCCCGAGGTCTCTGGAAGCTGATGCAACGCCTCACACGCATCAAGGAGCGTACCAATGGGGTCACCTAAATTAGCACCTAAGGCGACATAGGCAATAACGGGAGCACTCATGCGTTATCCTGTTTAGACTGGTTGGAGCGACGAGGGCGACGGCTACGGCGACGAGGACGTTTTCCTGTGCCTGTACGTGTTGGAGGAGTGCGCTCAGCGATCAATATACTACGATTTTCTGTATCCGCATTGGCGAGATCCATCCACCATTGAGCGTCCACACTGTCAACTTCTTTAACGGCAGCGCGTAATTGTAAAAAGTCCACAGAAGCCCTAAAGCGAGGTTGTTCCATCATACGCCAAATAGCCCGATTATTAACGCGCTCAAAGCGAGTTTGTGTAAACCAGATCTCCCGCATATCTGATTGAAAGCGCTTTTGAATGGGCATGGCACGCGACTGGAGCTGCAAGGCGTCATCACTGGCATGAGCAATA
>JAAYRP010000287.1 GCA_012518715.1 Alcaligenaceae bacterium
ATGGCTCAGGGTTGGCGTATTCCTTATCCGGCAGGTTTTGAGCCGGTAACGCAAATTACACGTTTTATCCGTAGTGAGCGTCAGGTGGCTCAGCTTGTGTTGTCTGATGGGTTAGCGTCTATTTCTGTATTTATTGAGCCTGTAGATGCATTTAGTCAGCGGCTGAAAGCCGATCCGGGCTCACGTAAAGGCAGTATTCATTTGTATAGAAAACGGATTGGTGATTTTTGGTTAACTGCCACGGGCGAGGTCCCTTTAGAAACTTTACATTATCTCGGGAACAATACTGAATTTGTTCCAGTTGCTAAATAAAAACAACTCACGGAGTGCATCTAATGCAAATTCGCACTAAACGTTTATCGCGTGTTTTAAGCAGTTTATGCGTGGCTGTAACACTGGGCTTGGGTATGCAGACACCAGCGATGGCACAAGCGGCTTCCCCAGCTGTGGTGTTACCTGATTTTAGTCAGATCGTAGAAAAAACAGAAAAATCTGTTGTAAATATCCGTACTACAGAAAGCATTCCAGTGCGTTCCCCTATGGGTAGTGGGGATCCATATGATTTATTTCGTTGGTTCTTTGGACCAGACTTTATGCCAGCGCCTAGTAACCCTCATCGTCGAGCCCCACAAGTCGAAGAGCGTGTGGTGCCACGAGGGGTCGGTTCTGGCTTTGTCATTTCCGCAGATGGTTATATATTGACGAATAATCATGTGATTGCGGATGCCAAAGACATTTTTGTCACGCTGGTGGATGGCAAAGAGTACAAAGCAAAGGTTATTGGCGCCGATGAACGTACGGATATTGCATTAATCAAAGTTGATGCTAAAAATCTATCGCCACTTAAAATTGGTAGCCCCTCTAATTTAAAAAAAGGGCAATGGGTGATGGCAATTGGATCGCCTTTTGGTTTGGATTCCACTGTTACAGTAGGGGTGGTGAGTGCTATTAATCGAGATACCGGGGATTATCTGCCTTTTATTCAAACCGATGTGGCGGTGAATCCTGGAAACTCCGGCGGACCGCTATTAAATTTATCAGGAGAAGTGGTTGGGGTTAACTCCCAGATCATTTCACGTAGTGGCGGCTTTATGGGGATTTCTTTAGCTATCCCTATTGATGAGGCCATGAATGTCGTGGATCAGTTAAAATCCCACGGTAAGGTCACTCGCGGTAGAATAGGGGTGCAAATCACGGATGTAAGTGAAGACGTGGCTAAAGCCTTAGGTTTACCCGATAATAAAGGGGCCTTAGTTAGCAATATCGAAGAAAACGGGCCTGCCGCCAAAGCCGGTATTCGTAATGGGGATGTGATCTTGCGTTTTGGTGACAAAAAGATCAAACAAATGAGCGATTTACCGCGCATTGTTGGTGCGGCAAAACCAGGCTCTAAGGTTGATGTCGAGGTCTGGCGCAAAGGAAAATCCATTACCCTGAAAACCGAAGTTGGCGAGCTCACTACAGGTACTAGCGTTGCTAAAGCCCCAGAAGCAAAAACGGATGTTGATCGCTTGGGATTGGTAGTTGAAAACTTATCTGATGCAGATAAACAACGCTTAGGGGTAGATTCGGGTATCAAGGTAAAAGCGGCGAGTGCGCCGGCTGCCCAATCCGGTATTGCCGAAGGTGATATTATTTTACAAATTAATAATCACGATGATTTAGATGCCAGCAGTTATCAACGCATTGTAAAATCGTTATCAGCAGGAAAAAACGCGGCACTTTTAGTTGTTCGTGGTAATAATGCCCAATGGGTATTGGTAAAACCAACCAAATAACCCGTACAAAAAGGCTAAATTGTGATTTAGCCTTCTAGGGGCGCTCTGGGCGCCCCTTTTTTGTATTTTCAGCTGGCTCCGATTAACCGGTTGTTTTTTTATTTAGGTCTATGGATCTTATCCGCAACTTTTCTATTATCGCTCATATTGACCATGGTAAATCTACCCTGGCCGACCGCCTAATTCAGCGCTGTGGGGGGCTAGAGGATCGTGAAATGTCCACTCAGGTTTTAGACTCGATGGATATTGAGCGTGAACGTGGGATTACGATTAAAGCACAAACCGCTGCCCTTAAATATAAGGCCAAAGATGGTAAAGAGTATCGTATCAATCTTATCGATACTCCTGGGCACGTGGACTTCTCTTATGAGGTGAGTCGTTCACTGCAAGCGTGTGAGGGCGCGTTATTGGTGGTGGATGCATCACAAGGGGTAGAAGCTCAAACGGTTGCGACCTGCTATACCGCATTGGAACAAGACTTAGAAGTCATCCCCGTATTAAATAAAATTGATTTACCATCGGCCGATCCAGATGCAGCTCGCCAAGAAATTGAAGACGTGATTGGTATTGATGCTTCTGAAGCCATCGAGGCGAGTGCTAAAACAGGTCAGGGCATTGATGATATTTTGGAAGCCATTGTGACGCATATCCCTGCTCCTGAAGGAGATCCCGATGCGCCGTTACAAGCATTGATTATTGACTCATGGTTTGATAACTATGTGGGCGTGGTTATGTTGGTGCGTATTGTCAATGGCGTACTGAAACACCGCGATAAAATCCAACTCATGTCGAATCACTCACAGCATATTTGTGAGCAAATCGGTATGTTTACGCCAAAATCCACTCCTGTCGAGCAATTGGCTGCAGGAGAGGTCGGCTTTGTCGTCACTGGGATTAAAGAGCTAGAGCAGGCCAAGGTAGGGGATACGATTACGCACAGTGGTAATAAAGCGGCTGATACTCCTTTGCCAGGCTTTAAAGAGGTCAAACCACAGGTTTTTGCTGGGGTGTACCCTGTTGAAAGTAGTGAGTACGATCAGCTGCGCGATTCCTTAGAGAAGCTGAAGCTAAATGATGCCTCATTGATGTTTGAGCCCGAGGTTTCTCAAGCACTAGGTTTTGGTTTCCGTTGCGGATTTTTGGGACTGCTGCATTTAGAAATCGTGCAAGAGCGCTTAGAGCGTGAGTTCGATATGGATATCATCACCACCGCGCCTTCGGTGGTTTATGAGGTACAGCGCAATGATGGCGAAGTGCTCATGATTGATAGCCCTTCACGGATGCCCGAGGTAGGCCAAATCGCCGAGATACGTGAACCCATTGTTGAGGTCACTCTCTTGATGCCGCAGGAATATGTAGGGCCGGTGATGACGCTTTGTAATCAAAAGCGTGGGGTGCAGCTTAATATGACCTACTTAGGGCGTCAGGTCAGTTTGGTCTATGAGATCCCTTTAGCTGAGATTGTGTTGGATTTCTTTGACCGTTTAAAATCGGTGTCGCGTGGCTATGCATCGATGGATTATGAGTTCCTTGAATATCGTGCTGCGGATGTAGTTAAAGTGGATCTGTTAATTAACGGAGACCGCGTCGATGCTCTATCGATGATTGTGCACCGTCAAAGTGCACGTTATCGTGGGCGCGAGGTGGTTTCTAAGATGCGTGGCCTCATCCCACGTCAGATGTTTGATATTGCGATTCAAGCCGCTATTGGGGCCGAGGTAATTGCTCGTGAAAACGTTAAAGCCTTGCGTAAAAACGTACTCGCCAAGTGTTATGGCGGCGATATCTCACGTAAGAAAAAGCTGCTTGAAAAACAAAAAGAAGGTAAAAAACGCATGAAGCAAGTCGGTAACGTGGAGATTCCACAAGAGGCTTTCTTAGCGATTTTACAAGTCGAAGACAATTAATAAACGGTGCCACTTATGCGTTGGGACTTTTCCCTCATTTTATTTATTTTGTTGGTGATTACTGGAATTGTTTGGTTCTGGGATCGATATTCATTAGCTGCAAAGCGGCGTCAGCGCGCTGAGGCGGCCGCTGCCAATGTCCCTTATGTGCCGGGGCTCAGCACGGAGCAGCAGCAACAACTTAAAGAGGAAGCCCGCGCAAAAGCTGGCAAAATGCCTTGGTGGGTAGAGTACGGGGTGAGCTTTTTCCCCGTTATTCTCTTTGTCTTTGTATTACGCTCTTTTATCTTTGAGCCGTTTCGCATTCCCTCAGGTTCGATGCTTCCTACTTTACAAAGCGGGGATTTTATTTTAGTTAATAAGTATCAATACGGTATACGTATACCTGTCATAAACAAAAAGGTGATTCCTTTGTCAGACCCCAAAGCAGGGGATGTACTGGTATTTCGTTATCCTGTTGATACCAGTATTGACTATATTAAGCGTGTAGTAGGTGTACCTGGAGATGTAGTGCGCTACGAGGGCAATCAGCTGTATGTGAACGATCAAGCGGTTAATTTAACGCCGTCTGGGCAGTATTTTGAGCCGGATCGCCATAACTATGTTGCTCAGTATACGGAGCAGCTGGGTTCACAGCCCCATCAGGTTCTAGTCAATACACAGCAAAACCAAGACTACATGCCTATCGTACGTTTTCCTTATCTAGATAACTGTGACTACGGGCGCCAAGCAATACAGTGTGTCGTGCCCGAAGGCCATTATTTTGTCATGGGGGATAATCGTGACAATAGTTTAGATAGTCGATATTGGGGTTTTGTTCCAGATGAAAATGTAGTGGGTCGCGCGTTTTTTATCTGGATGAATTTTAGCGAACCCGGTCGTATAGGACGATTCCACTAATGGCAGCACGGTTATCTCGTTTAGAAGACGCCATCGATTATCATTTTACTACTCCTGCTCTGTTAGAGCAGGCGGTGACGCATCGTAGTCATAATGCCAAGCACAATGAGCGTTTAGAATTCCTTGGGGATTCGGTACTGAATTTTGTGGTGGCTTCTTTGTTGTATAAGCAGTTTGATCGTATCGATGAAGGTGATTTGTCGCGGATACGAGCCAATTTAGTCAAGCAATCAACTCTGGCA
Organism: Alcaligenaceae bacterium; assembly: GCA_012518715.1. GTDB lineage: Bacteria > Pseudomonadota > Gammaproteobacteria > Burkholderiales > Burkholderiaceae_B > Paenalcaligenes > Paenalcaligenes hermetiae. The sequence goes on from JAAYRP010000287.1 coordinate 4,828, forward strand.
GAAATTGCCCAAAAATTAAACTTATCGGATTTTTTACGCCTGGGCGAAGGCGAACTGAAAAGTGGTGGATTTAGACGGCCATCTATTTTATCGGATGCGCTGGAGGCTGTTTTTGGCGCAGTTTACTTAGATGGCGGGTTTGAGGCGGCTGCCTATGTGATCAGTCGTCAGTATGAGCCAATTTTGTTAACCGTTGACCCTAA
>JAAYRP010000288.1 GCA_012518715.1 Alcaligenaceae bacterium
CAGGCGTTAATGGAGCAGAAGTATCCGTGGCCAAAGGCTGCGCTGTAGCCTGAGTTTTATCTGGTTGGTCGCTAGTTGTAGCAGCAGGAGGGGTAGAGCTGCTGGGTGCAGGGGTGGCTTTGACGGTGGTGGGGGTATCAAAGCGCGTGGTGGTTGGTTTTTGTAAAATAGCCTGAAGGCTTGCACTTGGTTGTTGAGGGCGGGGGGCAGGAGCCTTAACGGGGGTAGGCGTGCTTAATGGCAGGCCTAGCTCTTGAAAGAGACGTTGCTGTATACGAGGATTGGGTTCAACAGGGGTAAGGCAGGTGGTTAACGCGCAGAAAATCCTTTCCCACTGAATGAGGTCTTTAGCGGCATTAGAATCAGCACTAAGCAGTTGTTGAGCAGGTAGAGCGGCGTGTGCATCCCGTAATAAACCAAGGCAATATATACCCAAAAGCGCTACTTCGTCATTAATGGGGCGGTGCCAGCCTGAATAATGCGGCGCCAAGGCCAATAACGCGTCGTGGATTTGTTTTTGCGTGTGGCTAATGCTGCTGTGACACTCCTTAGCGATTTCAGCAAAGCTATAACCATGCAGATAGGCTAGGCCTATCATCTTGCGTGATTTTTCATCCAGGTACTGAAAAGGCAGCAAGTCCTTAGGGGCTTGTGCAGGAATAAAGAGGTTGTTTTTGACCTTTATAAAAGGGCTAAGTGTTGGACTTTGTTTAAGGCGTTGCTGCGCCCGAAAGCGTAAAATACTGTACATCCACGCTTTAGCGGAACCTATGTCAGGCGCATAGGCATTAGCATGCCGCCAAATAAGCGCAAAGCTTTCTCGGGTTAATTCTTCGGCGTCAGTGGTGCGTTGTAAAAGACTTGTGCCTAATGCTAAAAAAGCCGGGGCTTCTTTTTCATAGAGTTGCTCGAGTGCTGCACTTTTTTCTTGTGCACATTGTGCTAATAAGGTCTGATAGGATACAGATTGCTCAGCCATAAGCTCGCCAAAAGAGGTTAAACAAAAAAACTATTGTATGGGCGAGCGCCCGTTTGATGCAGTAACAGAATGCAGCATTCTATTTGACCTATATAGTACCAAAGCGGTACTATATAGGTATAGTTAGTAAAAACCGAGACGAATATGCTGCGAATTAGCAAAATCATCGATTATGGCACCTTGGTGCTAACCCACATGGGCAACGAGCCAGACCGAGTCTTTAGTGCTTCGGAACTTGCCGCTGTGTTGGGTTTGGGCCAACCTACCGTAAGCAAAGTATTAAAACTACTTTGCCAAGACGAGCTGGTCGTAAGCACACGTGGCGCGCGCGGTGGTTATGCCCTAGCCAGACCGGCGGATCAAATTAACATTGCACAAATTATTGATGCCTTGGATGATCAGCCCTTTGGTTTAACCGAGTGCGTTGCCCACCCCGGAGCCTGTTCGGTAGAACAAGATTGCCATCTACGTAGCAATTGGCAGCGTATCAATGATATTGTACGCCGAACGCTAGAAGATGTCAGCGTTGCTGACATGCTTCGCCCTAATAACGAATACCCTTTGAAGCAATCCGACGGATTTGTGACTACATCAAGACGTCAGAACAGCACTTCCACAGCGGAGTTATCTTAATGAGTACTGTTAATGAACACCTCGACACGTTCTTGGATCGTGATTATGAGGCTGGGTTTATTACCGAGATTGAATCGATTACGATTCCTAAAGGCCTAAGCGAAGACACCATTCGACGTATTTCGGCTATTAAACAAGAGCCTGAGTTTATGTTGGAGTGGCGTTTAGCCGCCTACCGTCAGTGGCTACAAATGAAAGAGCCAACATGGTCGGTGGTGGAATACGAGCCTATCGATTTCCAAGACATCAGTTATTATTCTGCACCGAAAAGCAAAATGGATGGACCTAAGAGCTTGGATGAGGTCGACCCAGAGCTCTTGCGTACGTATGAAAAACTAGGTGTGCCTCTACACGAGCGTGCGCGGTTAGCTGGTGTGGCGGTGGATGCCGTCTTTGATTCGGTGTCAGTGGCGACCACTTTCCGTAAGCAACTCGAAGAGGTAGGCGTTATTTTCTGCTCCTTTTCAGAAGCCGTGCGGGAATACCCCGATCTGGTACAAAAATACCTGGGTACGGTGGTGCCGCCCAGTGATAACTTTTACGCGGCTTTGAACTCCGCCGTGTTTTCGGATGGTTCTTTTGTTTATATCCCTAAAGGGGTCAAATGTCCGATGGAGCTATCCACGTATTTCCGTATTAACTCACCGGATACAGGGCAGTTTGAGCGCACCTTAATTATTGCCGAGGAGGGCGCTTCGGTGAGCTACCTAGAGGGTTGTACGGCGCCCATGCGGGATGAAAACCAGCTGCATGCGGCCGTTGTCGAGTTAGTGGCGTTAGATGACGCCAAAATTAAATACTCTACCGTACAAAACTGGTATCCCGGTGACAAGGATGGTAAGGGCGGGATTTATAACTTCGTGACCAAACGTGGTGAATGCCGTGGCGCTCGCTCCCATATTTCATGGACGCAGGTGGAAACGGGTTCAGCCATTACATGGAAATACCCCAGTGTTGTCTTGCGTGGTGATGACTCCGTTGGCGAGTTTTACTCGGTCGCGTTAAGCAACCATCGTCAGCAAGCGGATACTGGAACCAAAATGATCCATATGGGGAAAAACACGACCAGCACCATTATCTCTAAAGGGATTTCTGCCGGTCGCGGGCTTAACACCTATCGAGGTTTAGTACGTGTTAGCCCCAAAGCGGAAAACGCACGCAATTACACCCAATGTGATTCGCTACTAATTGGTAAAGAATGCGCTGCTCATACTTTTCCCGTGGTCGAGGTACAAAATCCTACAGCCAGTGTGGAGCATGAAGCGACAGCCTCACGTATTGGGGAAGACCAGCTGTTTTATGCGATGCAGCGTGGTATCTCTGCCGAAGACGCCGTGTCCATGATTGTAAATGGCTTCTGTAAAGAAGTGATTAAAGAGTTACCTATGGAATTTGCCGTAGAGGCCCAAAACCTACTTGGCGTGAGCCTTGAGGGTAGTGTTGGTTAAGGACTGAATAAACATGTTGAAAATTAATGATTTACATGCCTCTGTTGAAGGCAAACAAATTTTGCGCGGTTTAAACCTCGAGGTCAAACCCGGTGAGGTACATGCGATCATGGGGCCGAATGGCTCAGGTAAAAGCACGCTGTCTCAAGTGTTAGCAGGTCGAGAGGACTACACCATTGATTCTGGTTCAGTAGAGTGGCTAGGCCAAGATCTACTGGATATGTCCATCGAAGATCGCGCCCGTTCGGGTTTGTTTTTAGCATTCCAATATCCCATCGAAATCCCAGGGGTATCCAATGCGTATTTTTTACGTACAGCTGTTAATGCCGTACGTCGTGAGCAAGGTCAGCCTGAATTGGATGCCATTGACTTTCTAAAACTCGTCAAAGAGGAAATGAAAGTCGTAGGTATGCGCGAGGAGTTCTTACATCGCTCTGTGAACGAAGGGTTCTCAGGGGGCGAGAAAAAGCGCAACGAAGTATTACAGATGAGCATGCTGCAGCCTAAGCTAGCGATTCTAGACGAAACGGACTCCGGCTTAGATATTGACGCGTTGCGAGTTGTTTCCGAAGGGGTAAACCGCCTACGTTCGCCTGAGCGTTCTATGGTGGTGATTACGCACTATCAGCGACTTCTCGATTACATTGTGCCGGATGTGGTGCATGTGTTGTCGGGTGGCCGCATTGTACGCACTGGCGATGCCTCTTTAGCCAAAGAGCTCGAAGAGCGTGGCTATGGTTGGGTTTTAGAGCAGGCAGATGAGCAAGCCAAAGGAGCCGCGGTATGACCTCCTTACCCACATGGGTAACCCCTTTCGTGGAGCAAGTCGAGGCACAATCGGCCACACCGGCCTGGTTGCAAACGGTGCGCCAACAGGGGTTAGCTCGTTTTGC
>JAAYRP010000289.1 GCA_012518715.1 Alcaligenaceae bacterium
CGGCGCGCCAAGCTCCATCAGTCGCACACCATCACGCGAGAGCAGTTGTCGGTGCGCGATCATATGAGTCAAATTCTAAGGCGCTTGTCAACGACCGAGTTTTTAGAGTTTAATCAGTTATTTAATGAATTGTTACAGCAGCCTACTGCAGATGCTACTGCCGTGGTGGTAGTGCATTTTTTAGCCATGTTGGAACTGGCAAAAGAAGCATTGATTGCGATTAGCCAAGCCAAGCCGTATGATCCGATCTATTTGCGGTTGGCTTATCGGCAGCCAGCAGTACCTGCTTGATTTTTTCCATCGGAGTTCCGAGTGAAAGTTGTTCACACCATTCAAGAGTTGCGTGATCAGTTGCAAGGTCAATTGCGGGTTGCGTTTGTACCCACAATGGGGAATCTGCACGACGGGCATTTGGCCTTAATGAAAATGGCACGGCAACACGGAGACCCTGTGGTGGCCAGTATTTTTGTGAATCCATTGCAATTTGGGCCAAATGAGGACTTTGCTGAATACCCGCGTACCCTTGCACAAGATATTGAAAAACTAGAAAAAGCACGGGATGTCTATGTGCTTTTTGCCCCATCTGAAAAAGAGATGTATCCAGAACCGCAAAGTTTTCGTATGCAACCGCCTAATGACTTAGGGAACATTCTCGAAGGTGAGTTTAGGCCGGGTTTTTTTGATGGTGTTAGCACGGTAGTGATGAAGCTGTTTTCTTGTGTGCAGCCCCGCGTTGCTGTCTTCGGTAAAAAGGATTACCAGCAGTTAATGGTGGTGCGCAAGATGTGTAGGCAGTTTCAACTGCCAGTGGAAATTCTGGCACACGAAACGGTACGTGAAACGGATGGCTTGGCCATGTCCTCGCGTAATCGTTACTTATCCGAAGCCGAGCGCAGCCAAGCCCCACAGCTTTACGCCTGTTTACAAGCGGTGCGCGAGCGTGTGTTAGCCGGTGAAACCGATGTTAAAAAAATCGAAAGCGAAGCAGCAAAGCAGCTAGAGCAACAAGGGTGGCAAGTGGATTATTTATCCTTGCGTCGCCAAAGCGATTTGTTAATGCCATCAGCCGAGCAAATCGCTCAAGGTGAGCCTTTAGTGGCACTAGGTGCAGCCCGTTTAGGGCAAACGCGATTGATTGATAATTTAGAAATCTAATCGCCCAATGGATAGTTTGAGCGCTGAGCTCAAACCCCCCTAGCGGGATACGGAGTGGGATTTTTCTTAAAGCCTCTTATGCTTTTTGTAGCGAAAAGCATAGGAGGTTTTTTTATGTCTGTAGCTGTGTATTTAAGCCGTTGGACGGTCCAAGAACGCAAAGTGATGTATCAGGTGATGGCAGGTGCACCCAATAAATGTATAGCAGGGGATTTGACCATGTCGTTACGTACTGTGGAAGCGCATCGCGCAAGTGGTATGACTAAAATGCGACTGCGCAATGCGTTAGAGCTTCAGAGTGTGTTACAGCGTAAGTCCTTAGAGCAAGCTCAAGGACGACAATTAAGCCCTACGTGGTTTGGTAACTCCTCGATCGGGTCAATATCGGGTTGACGGCTGAGATGGGTTTCTAGGGTGGGACGTATGTAGTTAAACACATTGACGCGGAGCTGGTGGTCATACATAAAGCTAAAGTCACCAAAAACGGTTTCGTTTTGCGTCATTAACACAATGCGCGTAGGGTTACTGCCAATTTGGTGCCAGCAGCCTTCGCTGGTGACAGGAGCTACATTTTGTGTGATATCGGTGGCACGCATACGCCATACACCCTCTGGGCTCATGGTAACGACTAAGCGTACAGGCATGCAGCTTTTATCCGCTGGTGGGCAGGACATCGTGCCTAAAAAGGTGCGCGGCTCTAGGAGCTCACGGATTTGCCCCGATGTAAGACCGTCAGCTTTGTTTTGGCTAAGGGGTTGATTTAGGCCAAAGTTGACTTGTGACGTTGCTTTAGCCTTATCGCGACCTCCGCGGGCGTGGTCTTGAGCCTCGGTTAAGCTGCCACGTGGGCTGCTTGTTACAGGGTTTTGGGCGCAACCCGCCAAAACAGCAGCGGTAGTGAGAGTACAGAGGGGTAACCACAGGCGTAAAAG
>JAAYRP010000290.1 GCA_012518715.1 Alcaligenaceae bacterium
CCCGCAATCGCTTCGGGCATTTTTAATAAGCGGGGTAAAGCACGTGGTGCTTGCACAATGGCAATCGCCCCTGTGCGCCCAAACGCATCCTCGCCAGATAAGGAAATAATAAAGTTGAGACTTTTGTTATATACCCGTGGAAAAGGGTGCGCTGGATCTAAGCCAATGGGGGTAAGCAAGGGCATGACCTCTCGCATAAACGTGTTATAGGCCCAGTCACGCTGTTCTTGTGTCCATTGTGGAACGCGTAAAAGCCCAATCCCCTCTTCCATAAGTGCCGGCAAAACCTGATTTAGCAATAATTCGTTTTGCTTATCGACCAAATCATGGGTGCTCTGCTGAATACATGCAAAGGCTTCGAGCGGCGTATAACCATCGGCCTGCATCTGATGCGGCGCTTGATCTATTTTTTCTTTAAGACTGGAGATACGAATTTCAAAAAACTCGTCCAGATTAGAGCTAACGATGCATAAGTAACGCAAACGTTCTAATAACGGCGTGGACGGGTTTTCCGCCATCGCCAATACGCGCTCATTGAATTTCAACAGTGATAGTTCACGGTTAATGAGCATTACATCAGGATTAGGAATCATGGAAGCATCTTCTATAGTCATCGTTAGTACCGCAAACCTTATACTTGATTCATTTTACCTGTTTATGACAGTGATTTTGTTGCGACACCGCAATAAACGAATGAGGATTCTTTTTAGACGCTGTGCTTTTGAGTACTTAAACGTATAATCGCAGCATACTCACCACAGATATTCCCTTATGGACCAATTACTTGCCGCCGTTGATTTAGGCTCTAATAGCTTTCGTTTATCCATTGGGCGGGTGGAACAGCATAATGGGCATGCGCAAATTTATGCCATCGATCGTCTTAACGAGTCAGTACGCTTAGCTGCTGACATGGGGCCTGATAAGCGCATCCACCCTGACGCCATTAAGCGCGCCGTTACGATTTTGCAGCGTTTTAATGAGCGTATACAGGGATTTCATCCAAACCGTGTACGAGCAGTTGCTACGAATACCTTTAGGGTGGCAAGTAACCGCGAAGAAATGCTATACGTTGCCGAAGAGGCTTTAGGTTTTCCTATCGAGGTCATCTCCGGTTACGAAGAGGCACGTTTAATTTATACAGGCATCAGTAACGAGCTCCCTCCGTCCTCATCGCGACGCCTCATGGTTGATATTGGTGGTGGTTCTACAGAAATCATTATCGGTCGCAACCATCAGCCGTTGCTGCTGTCCTCACTACCGATGGGCTGTGTAAGCTACACAGATCGTTTTTTTGGTACTGGTCTAATCACCGAAAACCGTATGAATCAAGCCATCTTAGCGGCACGGCGCGAGATCGAGGTGATCGCACACCAGTACCGTAAAGCCGGCTGGCAATACGCTTATGGTTCTTCGGGTACCGCCAAGGGCATAGAGGCCATTCTTGTCGGCAAAGGCTACTCGAAACGCGGCATCACCCTAGAGGGGATGAACAAACTCCGCAAAAAGCTTATCCGTGATAAAAAAGTAGTGGTCGAAGACCTGCCCGGGATTAAACCTCACCGGATCCCTGTGCTCGCAGCAGGGCTTGCCATTATGATTGCTATTTTTGAAGAGCTGAAAATCAAAACCATGCAGCGCGGTGAGGGGGCTTTACGCATGGGGGTGCTATATGACCTGCTCGGACGTGACTCCGATCGCGACAAACGAGAGGAAACCGTGATTCAGCTAAGCAAACGCTACCATATTGACCTGAAACAGGCTCTGCGCGTTAAACAAGCTGCAATAGCGCTCTTTCAGCAGCTCCGTCTTAAACCCAGCCCAGATACTGAAGACTTAGAAAAAGCCTTGGGTTGGGCTGCCGACCTGCATGAGGTCGGTTTATCTATTGCACACAATGATTACCATAAGCATACGGCTTATGTACTCGGGCATGCTGATATGCCCGGCTTTTCACGCGATGACCAAGCCTTACTCGCTTTTTTAAGCTTAGGACACCAAGGGCGTATTGATAAACTCAAGCACCACCAACCAAGCCGTAGTGAATGGCTAACCTTATTATGCTTACGTCTAAGCGTTATGCTGATGCGTCGACGAGAAGACTTAGATCAGCTACCGATTCGTGTCCAAGTCGATAAAAACGGTGCCACCATTTTTGCTGATAAGCAGTGGATTGCGGCCCGACCGCTTTCCGAGTTCTCGCTACGCACCGAGCAAAGCGAATGGGCTAAAGCCGATTTCAGCGTTAAGCTGGTTTATAAAAAAGACCTAACTACCTTGGATACGGCAACGAACTAATCGACTAGGCCAAAATGCTTTTTATAGCGCTCTGGTAACTGAGTAATGTCTAATAACACGGGAAAATCTGCCGTATTAAAATCCGGATCCCATGCGGGCTCCCCACACAATACGGCGCCCAGATTTAAATACCCTTTGATCAGCGGTGGAATACGTGCTGGTAAATCACTATCCAGTTTTTCTACTGGATAGCGATGGTGTGGGGTTAAACAAGGCACTGTAGGATTGGCCTGCATGGATTTCTGGGCTTCGCGCCAGACCTTTGCCGCTGTTACCCCGTCATCACGCAGGCTGACACTAGCACAGCCCAATAGATAACGATAACCACCGACGCGCATCATGTTCGCGATTCCTACCCATAACAACAGAATCGCACTGCCATTACGGTATTTAGGGTGGATGCATGAGCGCCCCAGCTCTGCCATCTGCGGCCGCAATGCATCGAGGGGACTTAAATCAAATTCCGATTCGGTATAGTATTTGCCAAGCCGTGCCGCTTGCTCTGGACGTAAAATGCGATAAGTGCCGACGACTTTTTGCTTAGCACCACCTAAGACCATAAAGTGCTCGCACCAGGCATCGTATTCGTCCTCATCAATACCACGATGTGCCTCAGGAAATACCGCCTGCATTTCTTGCGAAAAAATGCTAAAGCGCAAGCGCTGCACAGCACGCAGTTCTTTTTTAGTTTGCGCTAAGC
>JAAYRP010000007.1 GCA_012518715.1 Alcaligenaceae bacterium
CAAGATCTCGTTAAACACCAAAAAGGGGCTCATATAGCCCCTTTTTTTATGAAGTACGTAGCCCTAACATTTCTTGGGCGTGCTGCCTTGTGGTGGCGGTGATTTCTATGCCGCCTAACATTCTTGAGATCTCCTCCACGCGCTCCTTGGTATGAAGCTGTTGTATTTTAGAAACGGTTTGTTGGCCGTCTGAGTGCTTGCTGACTAAAAAATGATGTTCACCACAAGCGGCAACTTGGGGTAAATGGGTTACACAGAGCACTTGATGGCGTTGGCCAAGCTCATTTAATAACCGTCCTACCACTTCGGCAATAGCCCCACCAATCCCACTATCAACCTCATCAAAAATTAAAGTTGGCACGCGGGCTGCTTGACTGGCGATGACCGATAAGGCCAAAGAAATTCGAGCTAGTTCTCCACCCGAAGCGACCTTGCTTAACGGAGCAGGCTTGACTCCAGCATGACCGGCAACCAAAAACTCTACTTTTTCATTGCCATGGCTACTTGGCTCATGAGGGGTGAGTAATACCTGAAACTGACCGCCTTCCATCGAGAGCTGCTGCATAGCTGCCGTAACCTGCTGACTTAATTGAGAGCTAATTTGCTGGCGAGCGTGACTCAGTTGTGCCGCTGCCGCATCATAGTGCTGCTTGGCTTGGAGCATCGTCTGCTCAAGTGCGGCAAGGTCGGCGGATTGCTGTAATTGCTGGCGGCGCTTTTCAAGCTCTGATAAGCGTTCGGGGAGTGCTTCGGGTTCGCATTTGTGTTTGCGTGCTAAATCAAACGCCATGGACATACGCTGTTCTAATTGCGTAAGACGCTCTGGGTCGAGCTCTACACTACTTAAATAGCTGTTCAAGTCAGAAAGGCTTTCTGCACAGGCTATTTGCGCAGACTCCAGCGTTTGATAGATCGGCTCAAGCTGTGGGTCGTGTTTGAGCAAGCTTTGTAGATGCTGTAGAGCGATATGAAGAGCGGATAGCGCGCCCGCCTCATCGTTGTCCAGACAGTGTACGCAATGGGCAGCCCCATCCAGTAAAGACTGCGCGTGGGCTAAACGCTCATGTTCGGCTGTTAACTGCTCCCAGTCGCCCTCGACTAAGCCGAGCTCGTCGAGCTGTTGAATTTGCCAGTCAAGGAGCTCAAGCTCTTGTTCATGGGCTTGACTATCTTGTTGTGCGCTATCAAAAGCCTGTTTTGCTTTTTGCCATGCCTGCCATCGTTGTGCGACGTCCTGACTAAGAGGTAGGTGTTGCCCTTGACTATCTAAAATCAACGCATGGGCATGAGGTTGCAGCAGGCTTTGATGAGCATGCTGGCCATGGATATCAACCAAAAGTGTTCCGAGCTCGCGTAGTTGACTTACCGTAGAGGGAACGCCATTTATATAAGCTCGGCTACGGCCTTGGTTATCAATGAGGCGACGCAAAATTAGGTTTTCATCGGTAGGCAAATCGTGCTCGGCGAGCCAGCTTAAGGCAGAGGCAGGAGGAGCAAAGGTGGCGACGATTTCAGCTTTTTCTTTGCCTTGGCGCACCACGTTTGCGTCCCCCCGCCCACCAAGAGCAAGAGAGAGCGCATCGATCAAGATGGACTTACCAGCGCCCGTTTCACCTGAGAAAACGGTAAAACCTGAGGCAAACTCGATGTGATTGTGTTCAACGATCACAAAATCGCGTAAATGTAGGGAACATAGCATATGAATTTACTCGTTCTCGTCGGCGGGGATTCGATTCCAGTCTAATTTTTGCCTTAAGGTGGAAAAAAAGCTATAGCCCTCTGGATGAATAAAGCGCACTGTGTTTTGGGCACGTCGAATATCGACGCGATCTCCTGCTTGGCAGTCGGACCAGGCTTGCATATCAAAATGTACGCTTGCTCCAGACTCTACCCGCCCTAAGGTTGTGATGGTCAGGCTTAACGTACTGGTATCGGGCACGACGACAGGGCGGTTAGACAGTGTTTGTGGGGCAACTGGCACTAAAAGTAAAGCGTTCAAACAGGGATGTAAAATGGGACCGTTGGCTGCCAAAGCATAGGCTGTAGAGCCTGTTGGGGTAGATATAATCACCCCGTCTGCTCGTTGGCGATGCATAAAAATATCGTCTAGCTCTACACGGAGCTCAATCATACCGCCACGCCCTGCACGATTGATCACAATATCATTGAGGGCAATACCAGAGTACAACACTTCGCCATCGCGTACGATACGTCCTTCAAGTAGACTGCGGTCCTCGGCTTGATAGTGTCCTGCAATGACGCTACTTACTGCTTCATGCGCATTATTGATAGGAATATCTGTAATAAAGCCCAAGCGACCATGGTTGATACCAATCAAAGGTACATCGTAATTAGCCAGATTTCTAGCAGCGCCGATCATCGTACCGTCGCCACCCATAATAACGGCGAGATCCGCTTGCGCGCCAATTTCGGCATATGTGCGTGTGGGGAGCTCGGTAACCCCGATATAACGAGCGGTGTCGGCTTCGACCATGACGTGACAGCCGGCTTGTTGTAGGGTGTTTGCCAAAGCGCGTAAGGGCGCATCTAAGCCACTGTCTTGGTAGCGGCCGATAATTGCCACTGACTTAAAATGCATGAGGTAAGACCTTATGATTTGTTAGTAATAATTAGATTAGAATTATAGAGGTGCTAGCCCATTTATGTTGGGTAGGTAATCGTAACGAATCGCATAATTTGCTTATTTACTGCTATGGATGATAGAGCAAGCGCATTATTAAATGTATTGATTGAGCGTTATATTGCCGATGGTCAGCCAGTAGGGTCTAGAACATTATCCAAAATGTTTGATTTGTCTCCGGCGACGATCCGCAATGTGATGGCGGATCTGGAAGACTTGGGGCTTATACAAAGTCCACACACCTCGGCGGGGCGTGTGCCTACACCGCAAGGCTATCGTATTTTTGTAGATCAGCTCCTGGCGGTACCACGCAATGATTTTTCCTTTTCGGAAAAACTGGCGTTACAGATCCCTCGTTATGAGCCTGCGCGTGCGGTTAGCTCAGCAGCAGAACTGTTATCGAACCTGTCACAGTTTGCCGGGGTGGTGCTAGCGCCTAAGCGTGCTAATACGTTCAAACAAATTGATTTTATTCGATTATCAGAAAAGCGGGTGCTCTTAATTATTGTGACTCCAAGTGGCGATGTGCAAAATCGTATTCTTTTTGTGTCCAGAGACTACAAAGAACACGAGCTCATTGAGGCCAGCAATTTCTTTAATCAGCATTTTTCTGGGATGTCATTTACCCAAGTACGAGAAGCTTTATCCGGAGAGTTATCTTCTTTGCGTGAAGATATTACGCGTTTAATGCAGGTGGCAGTAGAAACCGGTGATAGTGAGCCCGATTATGCCGAGGCGGTGGTCATCTCAGGCGAAAGCAAGCTGCTTAATGTCAGCGAGATGGTGGCAGACATGGATAAATTACGCCATCTATTTGATTTGTTTGAAAAGAAAACAGAATGGCTACATTTATTGGATGTGTCTCGCAAAGCACAAGGGGTGCAGATTTATATTGGGGGGGACTCGCATTTGGTGCCTTTAGAGGAAATCTCTGTGGTCACAGCCCCTTACGAGGTCGATGGTCAAGTATTAGGAACCTTAGGGGTAATTGGCCCATCGCGTATGGCTTACGATAAAGTCATCCCTATAGTAGATATTACGGCTCGAATGTTATCTAATGCCTTGAGTCATCACCTCTAATCATTTTTATTATGTGTTCAAAAAAATACTACGCGGAAGCAGCGGAAAATAATTTGCTTGATCCTCATATTCGTACCTTAGCCGCACCTCGGGTAGGGGTGCTGCTCGTGAACCTAGGTACGCCAGCCACCGCGACAGCCGGTGATATTCGGCGCTATTTAGCTCAGTTTTTATCGGATCAGCGGGTGGTGGAGCTACCCGCCGCATTGTGGCAGATTATTTTGCGCTGTTTTGTATTGCCTTTTAGACCGCGAAAACTGGTTCCTAAGTATGCGTCCATCTGGATGGATCAGGGGTCTCCGTTATTGGTTTATAGTCAGGCACAAGCACAGGGTTTGCAACAGCAACTACAAGCCCATGGGCATTCTATTCCGGTGCGTTTAGCCATGCGCTATGGAAAGCCTGCAATGCATGATGTGCTTAATGAGCTAACTGCTTTGGGATGTGAGCGCATTTTAATGGTGCCGATGTATCCACAATATGCGGCCAGCACCACTGCTACAGCGGTCGATGAGCTTAACCGCTATTTGCGTAAGCGTCGTAACCAGCCCGAAACGCGCTTTATTAAAAGTTTTTGTCAGCACCCAGCCTATATACAACCACTAGTGCAAAGTATTCAACGCCATTGGCAGCAGCATGGGAAGCCGCAGCGTTTGTTACTTAGTTTTCATGGCATACCGCGTCGTTCTGTGGTGGCGGGGGATCCGTATTACCGCGAGTGCATGTTGACTACTGCGGCGGTGCGCGAAGCCTTGATCGATGCCGATGTGCCTGTGTTTGCTAGTTTTCAGAGTCGCTTTGGTGCCGATCAGTGGCTTGAGCCTTATACTGAACCGACATTGCGCCAATGGGCTAAAGAGGGAGTGCAGTCTGTACAGGTGGCCTGTCCGGGGTTTTTGGCCGATTGTTTGGAAACATTGGAAGAAATACAACAAGAGTGTAGAGACGCTTTTTTAGAGGAGGGGGGGCAAAACTTTAGCTATATTGCTTGTTTAAACGATGACAAAGACTGGATTGCTGGTTTGAGCGACATTGTGTTGCAAAATTTAGGTGGATGGGAATTACCTAAGGTCACAAATTAGCCTAAAATAAAACCGTTTGTCCGCAGCTTGGTTGTGCTTTTTTTAGAAAGCTTTACTAAAAGCGGTCTTTTATTCAGGAAGATCTGATGTTAAGAAAAAATCCACGGGGTGATTATCCGGTTGTACACGAAACGGCTTTTGTCGACCCTACTGCTGTATTGTGTGGTCGTATCGAAGTTGGCCCCCACGTATTTATAGGTCCTTATGCGGTTATCCGCGCGGATGAGCTTGATGAAAATGGCCATCTCGAGCCTATTGTGATTGGAGCTAACTCCAATATCCAAGACGGGGTGGTGATTCACTCCAAAGACGGTGCAGCGGTAACCATTGGTGAACACACCTCTATTGCGCACCGCTCTATTGTGCATGGGCCTTGTACTGTAGGCAGCCATGTGTTTATTGGTTTTAACACGGTGTTGTTTAACTGCACGGTGGGTGATTCGGCTGTAGTGCGCCACAACTGTGTGGTAGATGGGCATGATATCCCCGAGCATTTTTACTTGCCTTCGGCTACAGTAGTAAAAGAAGCCACTGACCTAAGCGCCTTAAAAACCGTGCCTCAGTCAGCAAAGGACTTCTCTGAATCCGTGATGCATACAAATGTATCGTTAGCGCAAGCGTATCGTCGTATTCAAAACCAGTTTTAATTTTATAAAAAACACAAAAGTGGGCTTGAAGTGGGGGCGTATGCCCCCATATGGTTTCTATCGTTATTATTTTTGATTTATACGTGGAGAAACCTATGTCCGCACCGAAGCAACCGCAGGATAATACGCAAGAACAAACTGCAGATTTAGAACAGTCCAGTCCCGCAGAAGAGCTATCTGCTATGGACGATGCTAACGACGAGACGATTCAATTTCCCGAAACGTCGGATTTGGCGGCCGAGCTATCCGAAGCCCAAGCTAAAGTCTCCGAATACTACGACCAGCTTTTACGCGCCAAAGCCGAAGTCGAAAATATTCGTCGCCGCGCCGCTGAGGATGTCGCAAAAGCGCGCAAGTTTGCGGTAGAAAGCTTTGCTGAGAGCCTTATTCCCGTGCGAGATAGCCTAGAAGCAGCGCTTGCCCAAGAAGACCAAACCCTAGAAGTGCTTATCGAAGGCGTAGAAACCACGTTACGTCAGCTAAACTCCGCTTTTGAGCGCCATAAGCTTGTTGAAATTGCGCCAGAGGTCGGGGAAAAATTCGACCCACATCATCACCAAGCCATTTCTTCTATTCCTTCAGACCAGCCCAAGGACACCATTGCCCAAGTGCTTCAAAAAGGCTATGCCTTGTCCGAACGCGTTTTACGCCCTGCACTTGTTATGGTTTCAGCGGGTCAGTAGAGCGCCTAGTTGGGGCTTGAAAAATAAAAACCCTACCCCATATAGGAATTAACGAATTAATTTATTGCGAATCAGCGCAAAATCAAATACAGGCTAGGAAATAAAAAATGAGCAAAATCATTGGTATTGACTTGGGTACAACCAACAGCTGTGTGTCTGTCCAAGAAGGCGATCAAATTCGTATTATCGAAAACGCCGAGGGCAGTCGTACCACGCCTTCCATCGTGGCTTATATGGACGATGGCGAGATTCTCGTCGGGGCGCCAGCTAAACGTCAGGCCGTCACTAACCCCACAAACACCATTTTTGCGGTTAAACGCTTAATTGGTCGTCGTTTTGACGAGAAAACCGTTCAAGACGACATTGAAAAAATGCCTTATAAAATCATTAAGGCCGACAATAACGACGCCTGGGTCGAAGCACAAGGCAAAGCGTTAGCGCCACAGCAGGTATCAGCTGATATCTTGCGTAAAATGAAAAAAACCGCCGAAGATTACTTAGGCGAAGAGGTCACCGAAGCCGTCATCACGGTGCCCGCTTACTTTAACGATAGTCAGCGCCAAGCAACCAAAGACGCTGGCCGAATTGCTGGGCTTGAAGTCAAGCGCATTATTAACGAGCCAACCGCCGCTGCTTTAGCATTTGGTTTGGATAAGGCCGCTAAAGGCGATAGCAAAATCGCTGTCTATGACTTAGGTGGTGGTACCTTTGACGTTTCTATCATCGAGATCGCCGACATCGATGGAGAGAAACAGTTCGAAGTGTTGTCGACCAACGGCGATACCTTCTTAGGTGGTGAAGACTTTGACCAGCGTATCATCGACTACATCATCGAAGAGTTCAAAAAAGAGAGTGGTGCCGATCTATCCAAAGACGTTCTGGCTTTGCAGCGTCTAAAAGAAGCCGCAGAAAAAGCCAAGATTGAGCTTTCTTCGACCACGCAGACCGAGATCAACTTGCCGTATATTACTGCAGACGCCTCTGGTCCAAAGCACTTGAACTTGAAAATTTCTCGTGCCAAGCTCGAAGCCTTGGTCGAGGACTTAATTGAGCGTTCGCTTGAGCCTTGCCGTATCGCCATTAAAGATGCTGGCGTAAAAGTTTCCGATATTGATGACGTGATCTTAGTGGGCGGGATGACACGTATGCCCAAGGTCCAAGAAAAGGTAAAAGAGTTCTTTGGCCGTGATCCACGCCGTGATATTAACCCCGATGAAGCCGTTGCTACTGGGGCGGCAATCCAAGGTTCCGTATTGTCGGGTGACCGTTCTGATGTGTTGCTTTTAGACGTAACACCTTTATCCTTAGGGATTGAAACCCTAGGTGGTGTAATGACTAAAATGATTCACAAAAACACCACGATTCCTACTCGTCACTCGCAAGTGTTCTCTACAGCTGACGATAACCAGCCAGCTGTAACGATTAAAGTTTTCCAAGGTGAGCGTGAGATTGCGGCAGGGAACAAACTATTAGGTGAATTTAACCTAGAGGGGATTCCACCAGCACGCCGTGGGGAGCCACAGATCGAGGTCACATTTGATATTGATGCAAATGGTATTTTGAATGTATCGGCCAAAGACAAAGGTACCGGTAAAGAAAATAAAATCACCATTAAAGCAAGCTCTGGTCTGACCGAGGAAGAGGTTCAGCGCATGATGGCTGACGCCGAGGCCCACGCCGAGGAAGACCGCCGTATTGCAGAGCTGGCTACCGCACGTAACCAAGGCGAAGCGCTCGTACACTCTACTCGCAAATCCCTAGAGGACTATGGCGATAAGCTCGAGGCTTCCGAAAAAGAAGCCATTGAAAAAGCCATTGCTGATCTAGAAACCGCCTTAAAAGGTGACGACAAAGCAGATATCGAGGCGAAAACCGAAGCGTTGACCACCGCAGCACAAAAACTGGGTGAAAAAATCTACGCGGATATGCAAGCGCAACAAGCCACTGGTGCCGAAGCCGATAAACCTGCTGATGACAATGTCGTTGATGCTGACTTCAAAGAAGTTAAGCGCGACTAATTTGCAGTTGGCTTAAATGCTCACAAGCCCGGTTTCTGGTGGTCACCAGGGATCGGGCATTCTTGTTTACTAAGACAGCGTCTATACGCTCACAGTCATTATGGCAAAACGCGATTTTTATGAAATATTAGGTCTTGCGAAAAATGCGTCAAAAGACGATATTCGCAAAGCCTATCGCCGGTTAGCGATGAAATACCATCCTGATCGCAACCCGGACAGCAAAGAGGCCGAAGAAAAATTTAAAGAAGTCAAAGAGGCCTACGAAATCTTATACGATGATGAAAAACGTGCTGCGTATGACCGTTTTGGTCATGCCGGTGTGGACCCGAATGGGATGGGGGGCATGGGTGGCGGCATGGGCGGCATGGGTGGTGCTGACTTTGCTGAAGCCTTTGGTGATATTTTTGGCGATATTTTTGGTGGTGGTCGTCGTGGTGGTGGCGGTCCGCGTGTACAGCGTGGTGCAGATCTGCGTTACTCGCTTGATATCAGCTTAGAGCAAGCTGCGACAGGCTTTGACACTGAGATCCGAGTACCAAGCTGGGAAAACTGTGACACGTGTCATGGCAGCGGCGCCAAGCCTGGTACATCACCACGTACATGTAGCACATGTAATGGGGCTGGTGCGGTACGCATGCAACAGGGCTTTTTCAGCGTGCAGCAAACATGTCCTACGTGTCATGGTACTGGTCAAGAAATTACTGACCCTTGTCCCGCATGTGATGGGGTTGGGCGCGTACGCAAAACCAAAACTTTGCAGGTGAATATCCCAGCCGGTATTGATGATGGCATGCGGATTCGTTCTTCGGGAAATGGGGAGCCAGGTGCTAATGGCGGGCCTCCTGGTGACTTATATGTAGAAATTCACATTAAACCTCATGGGATTTTCCAGCGTGACGGCGATGATTTGCATTGTGAGCTCACCATCCCCTTTACGACGGCAGCCTTAGGTGGGGAAGTCGAGGTACCGACCTTAACCGGGCGGGGTGAAATTTCTATTCCAGAAGGCACGCAAGCAGGGAAAGTGTTTCGTTTACGTGGTAAGGGTATCAAAGGGCTACGCTCTAGCTACCCTGGTGACTTGTATTGTCATATTCAGGTGGAAACGCCTGTGCGGTTGACCGAGGAGCAAAAAGCCATCTTGCGTCAGTTCGAAGAATCCTTATCGGGCGGGGGGGATAAGCATTCGCCTAAAAGCCAGTCATGGACGGATAAGGTGAAAAGTTTTTTTTCTTAACCCCCACCAAGCGTGTGCGTTGGCGCGAAAAACCATGAGATGATTCCCTTTGGGGCACTAAGAGGCCCCAAAGGGTTTTTTTTATGGGGTTATTGTTTGCTTTGGTCTGCTCCTAGTGCAGAGCTAAAAGCGGTCGGTTGCAAGTATTTTTTGACCACCGCATTGACTTCTTTAGCAGTGAGCTTTTGCAACGCTTCATCAATATGGGCTGACCAAGCAAAGGTGCGCTCCAAATCGAGATAGCTTTGCCATGTGCTGGTTAACACCGCGTCATTACTACGAGCCAACTGGCGGTAGCGTAGGAGTGCATGGATGCCCTCTTGAACCTCTTGCTCTGAGAAGCCCTCTTTGAGCACTGTTGCCAGTTCTTCTTGAATAACGGCTTGTAACTTCGCGGAATTTTCAGGGGCATGGATAGCGTAAATTGTCCAGCTAGCTGAAGGCTCATACGAGGAGACTTGTAGGCGGCTTCGTACATCATAAGACAGCCCCTCAGAGACGCGAACTCGGTTCCACAAGCGCGAGGTCTCCGACTGACCAAGTAAATAGTTGGCCAAATACAAGGGAACAAAATCGGGCTCGGAGTCTTGGAGCTTTAAGGGGAGCGTCTCGATATAGAAAGCATTGGCTTTATCGGGGGTGTTAATGGTGAAGTGCTCGGCTTTGACGGCATGGTAGGGGTCTGCTGCACGCTTATAGTCAGGTGCTCGTTTCCAGCCCTTTAATCCTTTTTTAAGTTGTTGCTTGATAGTTTCACTGTCAAAGCTGCCAGTGGCACTAAAGCGAATGTCTCCGGCACCATAAAAGCGCTCGTGGAATGCGAGCAAATCCGCTTGGCTTAGGCTTTGAACATATTGAGCCGACTCCTCGAAGGTTGGGGTGTAGCGAATATCATCTTTAGGCCAGGGGTTTAGGTGTCGACTTAAAGTGAGATTGGCTAAGGCGGAAGGTTCTGCCTTGGCGTTATTAATTTGGGTTAAGCGCTGGGCTTTGTATTTATTCAGCTCGCTCTCGGGGAAATTGGCCTCTCGTAATATCTCCAATACCAAATCCAGAGTGGGCGCAAGGTTATCGCCCACCGTTTCGATATCTACATTGACACCGTTTGGTCCACCACTAAAGAAGACTGAGGCTTGTAATTCAGTAAAGCGGTCTTCTATTTGCTGACGACTATATTTTTTAGTGCCATGAGCTAAAAGGCTTGCCGTAGCGCTACCTATAGTGCGGCTGCCTTTTAAGCTGTCTGGATCCCCAAAGCGAATGGCTAGGTTCGCATGAACCCGATCGCCGCGGGTGGGTTTAGGTAACAGTGCTACGCGTACTATACCTAACTGATCATCTAGCTCAATGATTTCGCGTTGTGTGCTGTGGTCAATATTGTTTGGGCTAGGGTCAAAAGCATCGGCTAAATTCTGATGCGTTTTGCCCTTGTAATCACTGAGTAAAGCCGCGACGTCGGGGGTGTTGGCTTTAGGAGCGCGAGCTAGGGCAGAGGTAGGCTCATAAATACCATTAGTACGGTTGTCTGCGACTAGCCAGGTTTTTAGTGCGGTTTTGACTTGGTCGAGCTGTACATTTTCAACTTGGTCTCTTGCCCAGAAAAATAAACGCCAGTCTCCGGTGGCGGCACTCTCTGATAGGGCTGCCGCAAGGCTAGCTGGGTCGGCATAGGTTTGAGACCAGCCATTGAGCCATTGGTTACGAATACGGTCAAGGTCCTCTTGGCTAAGCGCTTGATTTTGTTCTTCAATAGTTTGATTTAGTGTTGTGAGCGCTTGTTGTGGATCCATATCGTCTTTGAGCTCTGCTAAAAATAACGCATAGCCCGGTTGGCGTAGTCCAGCCGCATAACTAAATACACTAGTCGCTAGATTTTTTTCGACCAGATTTTTATACAGTAAGCCCGAGGGAGTATCACCTAAAGCGCTAATACCCAGGCTAAGTGGAGTAAATTGGGGGTCTGCTTCCGCAGGAATATGATATTGCGCGGCCACAATGGGGGAGCCACCTTGACGGCGCACCATAACAGTTTTACTGCCATGCTGGACTGGCTCTTCGGTATATTCTGGGGGGAGCTCTCTTTC
>JAAYRP010000008.1 GCA_012518715.1 Alcaligenaceae bacterium
AAAATACAGATTTAGTATCCACTTTTACCCTTTTGTTGCAACCAAGCCCATATCCCCCCTACTCCCATACCAATCAATAAACTATGATGAGCTGGCAGGTAATAGTGCGCAAATAACGTAGCCAGAGCCACACTCAATAACAAATAGCTCGATACATACTGCTTCATATCAAGCAGTAAGGCAAAAAATAAGGCTGGCAGCACAAAAGCTAAGGTTTGCTGCAATAGCGGCTGCTCCATTAACCAGTCACTGGCAACATAGGCCCCCAACACGGTACCACTCACCCAAGCGCTATAAGCACCTAGCTGCAGTCCCAAATACCAAGCTTCTTTTTGCCCGGATGGAATTTTACTCAAACGCCCACGCGCCGTGGCAAACACCTCGTCCGTTAAACCAAATGCCATCAATGCCGGCCAACGCGGTAACTCCCCGCGCTGAAACTGGCTTAATAACGCAGGCCCATAAAATAGGTGTCGTAAGTTCACAGCAATGGTAATCATCACCATTTGCAGGATAGCGGTCTGCTGCGCGATCAACACAATCAAAATAAATTGACTAGCCCCCGCATAAACCCCAATGGAGATTAAGGTCGCAAGCCAAGGCGACAACCCAGCCTGAACCGCTGCCACCCCAAAAGAAACGGCCACAGGAAAATATCCTAGAGCAATCGAACTACTGGCCCCCAAGCCGCTCAATAGCGCTTTTTTCATACCCTTACCTTTTGGCTTTGCACCTTGAACCACAAAAAACCCCCTATATTAAAAGCATATAGGGGGTTTTCACAACGGTTTACACTTTATAAGCTTATTCCTCTAGCTCTGACTCCATAGCGGTAGCTGCTGCAGGTAAGGTTTTAACCTGTAACTGATCGCGTAAGGCTTGCATAAAGACCTGCTCTTGTGCATTCCCCCAAAGCTGCTGCAACTGCATTTGCAAGAAATCGGCAATTAAAGGATCTGGGGTTGCAGACTCTTTAGCAATAATTTTAACAAGCTGATAGCCTGTTTCGGTTTCCACACCGACATACGCCGGCAAGCTTTGTACATCGGTTGTCATAATGCGATCCAAAGTCGCCTTAGGTAACTGCTGGTTATCAATACGGCTCACGGTTAGGCTCTCGGAAAAATCCACAGCGATATCTTCGCCTGCTTGTAGCTGTTTAAGCAGTTGCTGCCCTGCTTTTTGCGTCGCTTCTAAGGCTTTTTCTTGGGCCAAAGTCTGCTCCACCTGCGTACGCAGTTGCTCTAGGCTGGGTACATGTGAAGGCACAAATTCATTGACACGCACCGCTACCAACGTATCCGAAGAAAGCTCAATCACCCCTGCATTTTGCTTCTGCTCTAAAGAGGTAGGTGTATAAAGCGCTCGACGTACACGAGGATCCTCGAGCAAGGCGGCGCTTGCAGAAGGTTGTTTGCTTAAACCAAGCTCAGCCTCGCTAAGCAAACGATCTCGAGCCACACCTTTAGCCTGCAAAATAGGCAAACCTAAGGTCTCAGCCGCCGCCGCTAAGCTCTCGGGGCTTTCATACACTAAGTCGGTTAGCTTAGTTGCCATATCGGCAAAACGCTCCGCTGCTAGTTGTTGACGGGCTTCATTCGTAATCTGCTCACGTACCGCCTCAAACGGTTGACGCTGCTCTTCTTGGAAATCATTTGCTTTAAAAATGTGATAACCATCCGGTCCTTCAATCACACCCGAGACCTCTCCTTTTTTCAAAGCAAATACCGCATTTTGCAGCACCTCGGGCCAATTGCCCTGCGTGATCCAGCCAAGCTCGCCCCCTGATGTAGCGCTCCCTTTATCTTGAGAATGCGCCTTAGCAAGCTCCGCAAACTGATCTGGGGCGGCTTGGGCTTGCGCGGCTAAGTCTTTAGCCTGTTTTTGCGCCTCTTGATGTGCGTTGTCTGTAGCACCAGGCTGAATTAAGATATGACTCAAGTGAATACGCGCGGGCGTAACAAAGCGTGCTTTGTTCTGCTCATAATACGACTGTAGATCTTCGTCTTTTAAGGCAGGTACGCTCTTTACGGCTGCTTGCTCATCCAGCAACACATAATCCACATTAACGTAATCAGGTAGACGTAGCTGCTCCTGATTGGCTTGGTACCATTCCTGTATTTCCTCATCGGTAATGCTCTGCTCCGCGACTTTATCAGCAGCCTGAAGCACATGCATCTGAATCGTACGGCTATCAAGCAGGACTTTTTGTAGCTCGTCCTGAATGACTTGAGGTAACACTGCGGTCTGAGTCACAGGGGTGATCACTCGCGCCAAAGCGAGCTCCGCACGCTGAGACTGCTCAAACTGTTTTGAAGTTAAGCCTGCACCAGCCAATAACTGGTTATATCGCTGTGGAGAAAAAACCCCGTCCTCTTGCATTTCGGGCATCGCGGCAATGGCTTGACGCAAAGCCGTATCCGATACACTAAAACGCTCTTTGGTTGCAATCTCAATTAACACACGACGATCAATCAAAGAATCCAGTAGCTGTTGTTTAACCTCTGGTGTTTCCACCACCGCCGGATCAAAAGCATTGCCCATAGAGCGCTGTAGCTCATGCAGCTGATTACGGCGTGCTTGATCAAACTCTTGAGCAGTGACAGCACTATCCCCTACGCTCACTAGATCCTCATCTCCGGAAACGTAATTGGTATAGCCACTAACGCCAATCAATACAAATGACGGCAAAATCAAGATAAGCAACACCAACTGCATTAAGCGTTGATGTCTACGAATAAAATTGAACATGAATCACCTATTTGGGTTTGCGCACCCATATCGCCATAGATTAGTTACATAGCCAAAGAGTTTACCACTTTGCTTGCAAAGTGCCGCCCCAAAATGCAGGCTAAGGCGTAAAATGGAAGTATTTTACTGCAATCTTTTTTATTTTTTGCCTTTTTATGCCTAGTTCTCCTTTTATTTGGAATTATCCTACGCTCATTGCTCATCGTGGCGCAGGCAAACATGCTCCCGAAAATACCCTTAGTGCGGCTCGTCTTGGCGCCACACATGGGTTTAAAATGATGGAATATGATGTCAAGCTCAGTCGTGATGGCGTGGCTATTTTATTACATGACGACACCATTGATCGTACGTCAAATGCCAAGGGCCCAGCCAGTCAGTATAATCTAGACGAGCTTTTACACTTTGATTTTGGGGGCTGGCTCAACCCAAAATACACCGGTGAGCCCATTTTAACCTTGGCAACCATGGCGCAATTTACTATTGCTCAAGGTATTTGCAGTAATATTGAAATCAAACCGGAAACCGGCTTAGAGGCCGAAACAGGGGCTCGTGTCGCACGTATTGCACAAAAACTCTGGCAGCATGCCAGCATTCCACCTTTGCTTTCATCTTTTTCCGAAACGGCTCTGGAGGCAGCCAAGCTTGCCGCACCTGAGCTTCCGCGTGCTTTATTAATTGAAAATCATGTACCTGATGACTACCTAACACGTTTACAGCGTTTAGGCTGCGTTGCCCTAAACTTAGATACAACGCTAACCACACAAGCACTGGTTGAGCAAACACGCCAAGCAGGCTATGAAATGTGTATCTGGACAGTCAATGATAAACAACGCGCTCTGGAACTACTAAGCTGGGGCTGCAAAGGTATTGTCACAGATAACATCGACACGATGGCACCACATTGCTTTGATTAACACCCATACCAGCGCGGTACAAATACCCACTGTTTTTGCACCGCCCCTTGAGAACACCATGCTCAAAAAAATCGCTCATTAGGGCGTACATAACGCCATTGCCCTTCTGGCAAATCCCCTAACACCACGTTACCCATGCGTACACGCTTTAGTCCGACGACTTTTAAGCCCACCATTTCACACATACGGCGGATCTGTCGCTTTTTTCCTTCACGTAAAATAAATCGTAACTGATCCTCGTTCAACCAGCTCACCTTAGCGGGGCGCAAAGCCTCACCATCTAAACTTAAGCCATGATTTAATAAGGCTAAACCTCTTTCATCCAAATGACCCGTGACGCGGACCAAGTATTCTTTTTCTATGGGAGAGTCCTCTCCAATCAATTGACGCGCTATCCTCCCATCCTGAGTTAATACCAATAACCCTTGGGAATCGATATCCAAGCGCCCAGCGGGCGCTAAACCACGTAAGTGAGATGCGTCAAAACGCGGCGCATTTTTATTACGGCCCCGAAACTGATTCTGCGCCTGAATCAATGACACCGCATTTTTATACCCCTTTTCTGCCTGCCCAGAGACATAACCAACAGGTTTGTTTAGAATAATCGTAACCCGCTGCGTTTGTTTTTCTCTTGCTGTGCGATGCAGAGTGATTTTGGCAGTTGGCGAGGCTTTTTGACCCAAAACGGCTTTTTGCCCATTGACATAAACCCAGCCGCGCTCAATAAACGCGTCTGCTTCACGACGTGAACACATGCCTCGATCGGCCATTATTTTTGAAATTCGTATTTCCATAACGTTTTGTTAAAGGTTGCTTAATAGGTTGCTATCGCCTCATATCCCTATAGGATGGCGAGAAATGCTTGGCTAAATAACAAATAGCGATTAACTTATTGCCAATTGTTTTAATCTATTGATCCATATCGGTTCTTATGACGCAATCCACTTTTTCTGGCGCTGGTCGCCGCAATGCCGGACTTCTGTCTGGACTACAAGCCTTAGGCGGCGCTAACCCTGCGTTGGTTGTGGCGCTAGGGGGACTGGTTGGGCAGCAACTAGCGAGTAATCCCGAGTACGCCACGCTGCCGGTTAGTCTATTTAATCTAGGGATGGCGATTGGTATTTTACCTGCTGCCTTTTTTATGCGTCGCCTAGGTCGACGCAATGCCTATTTTCTAGGCGCTCTATTAGGGATCTGTGGTGGGCTAACTGCCTATTTGGGCATCACGATCAGTTCTTTTGTCATTTTTAGCCTTGGCACCATTTTAGCCGGTTTTTACTCCTCGTATGTACAAAATTATCGTTTTGCTGCTGCCGATAGTGTCAGCCCGGAATGGCGCCCCAAAGCCATTTCTTGGGTCATGCTTGGGGGGTTAGTGGCTGCCATTGTTGGTACACAAATCATTTTATTTACCCGCGACCTATGGCCTGCTACGCCATTTGCGGCTACCTTTTTAGCCCAAGCTGGCTTGGCAGCCCTTGCTATCCCACTCATTAGCCTTTTGCGCAGTGATGCCATTCAATCTGCCTCTGTGCATACTTCTACTAGCACCGGCCGCTCCTTATGGGAAATCAGCAAAAATCCACGCTTTATCATAGCCGTGGTAACAGGCATGGTGTCTTATAGTCTTATGAGCTTTATGATGACGGCCTCGCCGTTAGCCATGATTGGTTGTGGTCATAGTGTGCGCGATTCTACATTAGGCGTGCAATGGCATATTTTATCTATGTTTGCGCCGAGTTTTGTCACCTCAATGCTGATTAACCGCTTTGGTAAAATTAGCATCACCCTATTGGGAATTGTATTAATTGGCGCAGCCAGTTTTGCTGCCTTAGCCGGGCTGTCTGTAGCGCACTTTTGGACCAGTTTAATTCTATTAGGCGTAGGCTGGAACTTTAGTTTTATTGGTGCCACTACACTCGTAACCGATTGCTATCGCCCAGAAGAAACCAGCCGTGTACAAGCTTTTAATGATTTTTTAATTTTTGGCTCTGTGGCGCTGTCTTCTTTTTCCTCTGGAAAACTACTCGCCACACAAGGCTGGAACGGCATTAATGTCTGGACCTTCCCTATTGTTGGGGTAGTGAGTCTTGCATTAATTTGGTTGGCCTGGCATGAGCGCCAGCACAAAAATACCCCAGCGGCCTAGGCTGGGGTTGGGGGAGTTATAGTGCTGCTAAGCCTGTTTCCCCAGTACGAATCCGAATAACTTGTTCAACGGGGGTGACAAAAATTTTGCCATCCCCGATTTTTCCTGTTTGTGCCGCACGCATAATGGCTTCGATGATTTCATCACAGCGTTCCGCTGGCACAACAATATCAATACGAATTTTAGGCAAAAAATCCACCACATATTCAGCACCACGATATAGCTCGGTATGCCCTTTTTGGCGACCAAAACCTTTTACTTCGGTGATGGTCAGCCCGGTAATATCTAATTCCCCTAATGCCTCTCGTACCTCTTCGAGCTTAAAAGGCTTAATCATAGCGGTAATTTGTTTCATTGTTCACGTCATATAAAACAAGCAATGGCATATAGTAGCATTAAGCCCGAGCATCTATTGGCGCCAGATCCGTTTTTGCTACGTTTTGTGGATGAAAAGCACCAGCTAAATCCGCTCCAGCCGGCGCTTGATACAAGCGTAAACCCATTTCTGGCAAAATCGCAATCAGATGATCGAAGATATCCCCTTGTAAAGCTTCGTAATTTACCCAAGCGGTATCACTACTAAAACAATAAACTTCCATAGGGATGCCCTCGGCAGTCGGCTCCATCATACGCACCATCATCGTCATATCTGGGTGAACCCCCTCTTTATTTTTGATGTACTCATTCGCATAGGCCCGAAACGTACCAAGATTAGTCAGACGACGACAGTTAACCGGATCTTTAGTGCCCCCTGTTTCATCATAGTTGGCCTGCTTTAACAGGGTTTCTTTTTGCTCCAAATAATCCTTGAGTAAGCTAAAGCGGCGTAATGCTTGAATTTCATCATCACGTAAAAAACGAACGGTACGCGCATCAATACGTAAGCTGCGCTTGATACGCCGCCCCCCTGATTCAAACATTTGACGCCAGTTACGATAGCTTTCAGAAAAGAGCTTATACGTAGGGATAGTGGTTACCGTTTTATCCCAATTCTGAACTTTAACGGTGTGTAAAGCAATGTCGATGACATACCCATCGGCCCCCGCTTGCGGCATCTCGATCCAATCGCCAATGCGCAACATATCATTGGTGCTCATTTGCGCACTGGCTACTAAAGACAATAGCGTATCTTTAAATACCAAAAGCAAAACAGCAGAAAGAGCCCCCAAACCAGAAATCATCAACAAGGGAGATTTATTGGTTAATACCGACACCAATATAATGAAGGCAATACACCAAAAAGCAATGCGAATGAGTTGCAAATAGCCTTTAATCGATCTTGTTTGATCCTGCTTTTTGCTCTCGTAAACATCTTGTGCTGTTAACAATAACGCACTAATCCCACGAAACAAAAAAAACAGGGATACCGCTAAGACAAGGCGGGCAATGACCTCTAGTGTCTGCTGCCCGACGGGAATCATCCCCAACCCCGTGGCCGTAATAAAAAGTGGGATGGAAGCACTTAAATGTTCCTGCACACGACGTTGCTGCAAAGCAGTTAACCATTCACTTTTACCAATAGTGAGTAAAAACCGCCCTAAAACAATACGCATTGCTACCGAGGTACCCCAGTGCAACAACGCATAGACCGTCACTAAAATAATGACGGCAGCCGTAATTTGCATCCACGTTTCAGGTAAATGCTGATACAGCCATTCCTCTACATGCCAATCACTCACTTGTAGTGTGTTTTCCATCCTAACAGCCTAATAAATTCACAAACCATTAAAAACCCTAGCACCTAGTGCTATGATTCTTATAAAAGTGGCGCTCTTCGTCACCAAAAAGGGTAACATATATTGTCTACCCTCTATCGCTTATTTTATCTGTAATTATGTCTACCCAACAAAACAACCAAAACCAATTCGATAACAAGGCCCATGCTTGGTCAGCCCGTTTTTCTGAGCCCGTTTCAGAGCTAGTAAAACGCTATACCGCTTCTGTCGATTTTGATAAGCGTTTAGCTTTATTCGATATTCAGGGTTCCCTGGCGCACGCTCAAATGCTCGCCCAAGCTGGGGTCATCAGTCAACAAGATCTCACTGATATCCAGCGCGGCATGGAGCAAATCATCACCGAGATTCAAAACAACCAATTTGAGTGGTTGCTGGACTTAGAAGATGTGCATCTTAACATTGAAAAGCGCTTCGTTGAGCTAATTGGTGATGCGGGCAAACGCTTGCATACAGGCCGCTCACGCAATGACCAAGTCGCCACCGATATCCGTTTGTGGCTACGTGCTGAAATCGATCAGAGCGTCGATCTACTTAAGCAGCTTCAAAAAGCACTTGCCCAACTGGCTCTTGAGCATGCCGATACCATTTTGCCCGGGTTTACGCATTTACAAGTGGCTCAGCCTGTTACCTTTGGGCATCATTTACTGGCATATGCCGAAATGTTTGGTCGCGACATCGAACGCCTACAAGATTGCAGAAAACGCGTTAACCGCTTGCCACTGGGGGCCGCGGCTTTAGCAGGGACCACTTTCCCTATTGATCGCGAATACACGGCGACCCTATTAGGTTTTGAGGGGGTGTGCCGCAATTCCTTAGATGCTGTCTCCGATCGTGACTTTGCCATCGAGTTTTGTGCCGCCGCCGCCTTGATTATGACGCATATCTCGCGCTTTTCCGAAGAGCTCATCATTTGGATGAGCCCTCGCGTAGGTTTTATTGAGCTTGCAGACCGCTTTTGCACAGGCAGCTCTATTATGCCCCAAAAGAAAAACCCAGACGTTCCTGAGCTTGCTCGTGGTAAAACTGGTCGTGTAACGGGGCACCTGATGGCGTTATTAACCCTTATGAAAGCGCAGCCTTTGGCCTACAACAAAGACAACCAAGAGGACAAAGAGGGTCTATTTGATGCCGCGGACACCATTCGCGATACGCTCACTATTTTTGTCGATATGATTGCT
>JAAYRP010000291.1 GCA_012518715.1 Alcaligenaceae bacterium
CATAGCATAAAGGTAAAAACATGACAGATTCATCGAGCTGGCAGGTCGTATTAGCGCATTTGTTAACGCAGCAGCGTATTGCTAGTTTAGCTACTCTGGATGAACAAGGACACCCGTTTATTTCAACGGTACCGTTTGCAGTGTGTAAGCAAACGCATACATTGTTGATCCATATTAGTGCTTTAGCTGCACATACACAGCATTTGCAAGCTCGTCCCTTGGCCTCGATTGGAGTCTGTACCGCGGAGCGTGCAGGTGAGCCAGTCCATGATTTGGCTCGCGTCAGCTATCAGGTGCAAGCTCGGTTTTTATCCAAATCATCGCCTGAGTGGGAGCCAGCACAAAGCGTGTATATTCAGCGCTTTCCCGATATGGCTTTTTTGTTTGATTTTAAGGATTTTAATTTAGTGGCGCTCTCGCCCACACAAGGACGATTGGTCGCGGGCTTTGGTCAGGCACGCCATTTGCCTCAGAATCAACTACTAGGATAAAAAAAGCCCCTTGGAGACCAAGGGGCTAAGGCTGAATATAGCAGGACTTATAGGGCCTTTTGGATTTGCTCTATGGTTTCTTTGGCATCGCCAAAGCACATAAAAGTATTGTCATTAAAGAACAAGGGGTTTTGAACACCCGCATAGCCTGAGCTCATCGAGCGTTTAAATACCACTACGTTTTTGGCTTCCCAGACATGTAAAACGGGCATGCCTGCAATCGGACTATGAGGGTCTGTGGCAGCAGCGGGGTTAACGGTATCATTTGCCCCTATCACTAATACCACATCGGTATCCGCAAAGTCCTCGTTGATTTCGTCCATCTCTAACACAATATCGTAGGGGACTTTGGCCTCGGCTAAGAGTACGTTCATATGCCCAGGTAAACGTCCCGCAACGGGGTGGATACCAAAGCGGACATTGATACCATCACGGCGTAAAATGCTGGTGATTTCAGCCACGGCGTTTTGTGCATGAGCAACGGCCATACCGTAACCGGGTGTGATAATTACAGAAGAAGCATTTTTGAGCAGGTCGGCTACCTCTGCTGGTTGGATTTCACGGTGCTCTCCTTCGGTTTCTTCTGCTTGGCTAGCGCTGCCATCACTACCAAAACCGCCTGCGATCACAGAAATAAAGGAGCGGTTCATTGCTTTACACATGATGTAGGACAAAATCGCGCCAGAAGAGCCTACCAAAGCACCGGTAACGATAAGCAAATCATTTTCTAGCATAAAACCCGCGGCGGCGGCAGCCCAGCCAGAGTAGGAGTTCAGCATAGAAACCACGACCGGCATGTCGGCTCCCCCAATCGCTGCGACCAAATGCCAGCCAAAAGCAAAAGCAATAAGGGTCATGAGCAGTAATGGGAAGATTGAGCCATCCACTTTCATGAACCAAACTAAAAGCAGTACGGATACCACAATTGCAGCAAGGTTCAACAAGTGCTTGTTTGGCAAAGCAAGGGGTTTGCTGGGAATTTTGCCATTGAGCTTACCAAAGGCCACAATGGATCCCGTAAACGTGACGGCACCAATAAAGACACCGATAAAGACCTCGACCAAGTGAATGGTATGCATATCAGCGGGCACATTATGGGCATCCAAATAGCTGTTATACCCAACTAAAACGGCTGCCATACCCACAAAGCTATGCAGCAGCGCGATCAATTCGGGCATTTGCGTCATTTCTACGCGTTGCGCTTTATAGATACCAATGACGGCACCGATGGCCATGGCAATGATAATCCAAGCAAAGCCGGAAGCGCTATCACTGAAGATGGTGGCAATTAAAGCAATTGCCATACCGGCGATACCAAAGTAATTCCCGTTTTTAGCGGACTCTTGGCGCGATAGACCCGCCAAGCTCAGTATAAAAAGGACGGCTGCAACAATATAAGCTGCAGTGACTAAACCTTGAGACATAGTTGTTTAACTCCTGCGCTTAGTTGCTGTCTTTGCGGAACATTTTCAGCATGCGGCGTGTGACGTAAAAGCCACCAAAAATATTGATGCTGGCAATGAGGATCGCGATAAAAGCCAGAATGGATATAAACCAATTACCCTGACCAATTTGTAAGAGCGCACCGACTACAATGATGCCTGAAATGGCATTAGTAACGGACATAAGCGGCGTATGCAGAGAGTGGGTAACGTTCCACACCACGTAATAACCCACTACACATGAAAGCACAAAAACAATCATGTGGTTTAAGAAAGCGGCTGGCGCATTAGCACCTAACCATAAGAAAAAGAGGGCTGCCACCCCAAGCGGCACCAGTTTTTTCCAAAGAGGCGTGGGTTTGGGTGGTTCTTTTTTGATGGCTGCAGCAGGTTTGGCTTTAGGTGCTGCGGGAGCGGCTGACACCTGAATGGGTGGCGGGGGGTACATGAGCTCACCATCATGGGTTAGTGTCATGTTACGCACGATAGGGTCTTCAAAATCCAGTTTCATTTCCCCATCTTTATTAGGGGTCATGAGCTTGGCAAGGTTAGCCAAGTTGGTGGAGTAGAGTTGAGACGATTGACCCGGTAGGCGGTTCACTAGGTCGGTATAACCGATCACCTTTACGCCATTGTCTGTGACAATCATTTTGTCTGCCACGGTGTACTCACAGTTCCCACCCGTGGGCGCCGCTAAGTCAACAATGACCGAACCAGGTTTCATGCTGTCGACCATTTCTTTGGTGATTAAAACCGGTGCGGCTTTGCCAGGGATAGCCGCTGTCGTAATAATAATATCGACTTGCTTAGCCTGCTCGGCAAAAAGCTTCATTTCGGCAGCGATAAACTCATCGCTCATGGTACTGGCATAGCCGTCTCCGCTACCGCTGTCTTGGATAGGGAAGTCCAGCTTAAGAAACTCGCCCCCCATGGATTCAATTTGCTCAGCGACTTCTAGGCGTGTATCAAAAGCCTTAACGATCGCACCCAATTGCATAGCCGCGCCAATCGCCGATAAGCCAGCAACACCTGCTCCGATGACTAAAACTTCAGCAGGGGGCACGCGTCCGGCGGCAGTGATTTGGCCAGTAAAAAAGCGTCCAAACTCGCTAGCAGCTTCTACCACAGCCCGATACCCGCTAATATTTGCCATAGAAGACAAGGCGTCCATCGCTTGGGCGCGGGACATGCGTGGCACCATATCCATCGCAAGTACAGTAATGCGCTTATCTTGAAGCTTTTGGAGAAGCTTCTCATTTAATGCGGGCCAAAAAAAGCTAATTAAAATGGTATTAGGTTGCAGCAAATCTACCGCAGCATCACTGGGTGGATTGACTTTGAATATGATGGGGCATGCCCATGCGTCATTCCGATCCACTAACTTGGCGCCAGCTTCGGCGTAGGCGTGGTCTTCTAGATGTGCTGTTTTACCCGCTTCATGCTCTACTAAAACTTCATAGCCGAGCTTAACGAGTTGCTCAACCGTTTTAGGCGTCGCTGCAACACGTGTCTCACCGGGTAGTGTCTCCTTGGGGATTCCTATCCTCATGATGTGCCTCTAAATAAAAATAAATATACCGATTAGTGTGATTTAGTTGTAACTAGAATAGTCTATTTATAGGGACAAAACCAATAAAAGCATGTTTTTCTACTAAGGGTTAGTTTTTTACCAAAAACCACAGCTCTTGTCGCAAAAATGCAGAGAATGCACAACATATTGTACAAAGAGCGTAAAAGTGAAGAGGAAGAAAGAGAGCTTTTAACCGGATTATGGTTAAATAAGAGAAGTAAATATGGTGAGTATGAGAAGGCGCTGTGGTGTTATCTAGCTATAAAAATATAGTTGGTTTTAACGACAGCTTTGCGACGAAAACGATCTTTTTTAGCAGCAAAGAGAATGCGCTAGAAGAAAGTAAAATAGGGTTGAGATGCTTTTTTGGCATATCAACTCATGTATACTGTAATTTGAGATTTCGAGCTGCCCCCATGGTTTTTGCTTGAGCAAAAGAGCGCTTACATGGGCGTTGAAATTCGAAAAAAGGTGGTGCCCAGAAGAGGACTTGAACCTCCACACCTTGCGGTACATGGACCTGAACCATGCGCGTCTACCAATTCCGCCATCTGGGCAAATGCAACCAAAAAATTATAAACTTAGTCTTTTAAA
>JAAYRP010000302.1 GCA_012518715.1 Alcaligenaceae bacterium
CAATTAATAAAAAATCAATTTGTAATTGAATATGAAAATGATGATATTAAACTAAGAACAAATCCAATAAAGGCGATTGAACCAGAAACTATATTAACAAAGCCCATGTACTTTAAAGACGAGAATGCTCTTAAGCCCCCTAACTACTTTAGACAATTTCACTCTGCGATGCTATACTGAAATCGGAGGGGAAAAGAGAGATGAAGAAACGAAGGTACGAGAAGGAATTCAAAGATAAGTTAATTAAAGAAGCACTTGAAACCGGGAATAGCAGCCTGGTTGCAAGGAAATACAATATCAATCCTGGTGTATTATGTCGGTGGGTTCGAGATAGCAAGAAACAGCCATACAAAGATATACAAGCAAAGGCATTAGGGTCCTATCATAGCATATCCGAAGAGCCCACAGACCTTGAGCTGGCTCTAAAACAGATCCGTCAGTTAAAGAGAATCGTAGGCAAAAAGGAGCTTGAAATAGACGTTTTGACAGATCTTTTAAAAAAAACGAGTGTACCGTAACCCATAAAACGCATATAGCTAGGATTTATATAGACGATGGATTTAATGCTACCGACATATTTACAATGCTTGATCTCAATCCATCCACCTATTATCACCGAATGGCCAATGAAGGGCTGGAACGGATATATGGGGGCGGTAGACCTATCCCTGGCTATTCCTTCGATACAAACGGGGATAAGATATTTGATGGGCAAATAGAAGAATATATCATGGAGCTCATTGAGGGAGAAGCATTTGGCTACGGTTATTATAAGCTCCATATCATGCTAGAGCGTAGATACAACCTAGTCATCAGTCCTAAGAAGGTGTATAGGCTTTGCGGTAAGCTAGATATTTTAAAGCCCCAAAGACAACGGAAGATCAAGCATCCAAGACGCATTGCCCGAAACCATGAGCTTACAGCTTCTAACCAACTTTGGGAAGTAGATATCAAATATGGATATATAGTCGGTGATGACAGATTCTTTTATATTTTATCATATCTAGATATTTTTGATCGCAATATAATTGACTACCATATAGGCCTTAATTGTACTGGCCATGATGCAGCATTCACTTTAAAAACTGCTTTAGAATGCCGAAATATAGATCCTAATGAATCTAATCTGATAGTACGTTCCGATAATGGTCCGCAATTCATAAGCCATGCTTTTGAGGAAGCTTGTATTGAACTTGGGGTTGAACATGAAAGAATTCCACCAAAGACGCCTAATATGAACGCTCATATTGAGGCCTTCCACCGCATATTAGAGGATGACTGCCTTTCTATTAATGAGTTTGAAACCTATGCCGAGGCTTATATGGCCGTTGTAGACTTTATGGACTTCTATTGCAATATACGGATACATTCTTCCATAAACTACATACCGCCTGCAGAGTACTACCAGGGCGTTTTAGAAGGTAATATTGCATCATTAGTTGTTAGAGTATAGGGGTTTGCGGCTGCCATAGAGGCAAGGATAAATTTTTAAGTACTGTTTACTATGAGTGGCGGAATATGGTAGCCTGGCTAGGCGTCAGCCGCAAATCCCATAGCTAAACCATTGGGGATGACCACGGGGATTTATGCGGATGACCCTACGGCTGATTAACCATGTTTTGAGAGGCTCGTTGTCAACAGGGATTCTTAAAAAAATATCCGTACTAATGTAATTGATGAACATTGGAAATGGAATATTGAGCAATTCTATGATAACAGAAGAACAAGAGTCAAATTCTCTAAAATTAGGGGGTTAATCCGCTTATTTTCCATTAAATAGTGGGTTTGTGATTGATTTGGTATTATATTAGCATAGGCACTTACAATATCTTGACATCCTTCTACAGATAATATAATATTGGTATTGTAATACACAAATAAAAATTATAAATTAAGACTATTGCAATTAATTTATAGGCTTAACTCACAGGAGGAGATAAAATGAAAACAAAAAAAATGCTACTGTTATTTACTGCAATTATCCTATTATTAACCGCTTGTACAGGGGATAATAAGCCAAACACGAACACAGATTTAGAAGAAAAACATGAAGATGTTGACACAGACAAAACCATGGAAGAGTCTGAAAATGAAAAATCAGAGATTGTAGAGGGCGCTATAGGAAAACGAACAAATAATATACATGAAATACATGAATTTAACGAAGTTGTTGCAGATAATGATGATTTTAAAGCCACTTTAACATCAATTGAATACGCTGAGTTTGCATCTTCTGCTACCACTAAGGATATTAGAGCTTATATGGAAATCACCTTTGCTATAGATAACAAAAAAGACGAAACTATGGGCCTTTCAGCCATGGAAGTTTCTCTAAATGGTCGTGAGTTTGAACGTTTTGAATTTACTTCAAATGATGGTATAAAAACAGATCATACAGTTGCAGCGGGAAAATCAAACAACTTTGTAATAGATATTACTGATTATTCCAAAGAGAATAAATTACCTGAATTAGGGGGAGATTTAGACGTAAAACTAAGTATGTTTACTTCAGAATCTAGTGACAATTTATATGATATCCATATAAATCTTGATTAATTTGAAGTTTCCAGAGTTATGAATATAATAGATGTGTATGACAAATATCCCCAATATATTGTTTAAAATACCACGAATCTTATGAAGATTTGAGCAAATTGGGAATGAGAATTTTCTAATAATATTTACTTGGTTAGAGAGAAGGTAAAATCCTAAATATGGGAAAAGTCTATTTAAAGGCAATAAGAGATTTTCGTGGGAGAAACAATGACACCGATAAGAGTAGAATATATTAACCTGTTTTATGAGATTAATTTTGCTAAAGATGCGAATGACCATGAAGCGAAAAAGAGGAGTTAATTTCCTGCATATTGGATGGGATTAAGGATTGATTTTTTTAAAGGATATGCCCGATTGACCAGTCAATCGAGAAGGTTCAAAAATAAAAAATAGCAACGGCAAACTCATTGAAAAGTGGGGACGCAAAGCCATGAGTCTAAAGCAAGGTTAACTGCCATGATAGTCAGGCTGCCAATAAAGCGGTAATGTCTTATTTACTCATAGCAGGCGGCAATATTGTCTGCTATTTTTTTATGTCTATAAACAAGAAGGGTGGAGGTAAAGGACACTAAAAATGTAGGGCCCTGAAGAAATACAATGCTATTGTGGGGGTCTGCTAAGGAAGAAATCATTAGAGGAATCAAAAATTATGAGGCTCAAGTTAAGTGTGATAATACTATAAATTCAGCACAACAACATATTGATTTATGTGATCACGAAGAGTATGAAACCAAAGAATAGGAGGGATAGAATATGGGACTATTTGATATTTTTAAAAAGAAAAGTTGGGAAGAAGAAAATCTATTTACAGGAGAAACTCCACCTTGTCAATATTGTGGAGAACCGTTAA
>JAAYRP010000292.1 GCA_012518715.1 Alcaligenaceae bacterium
AAATTAAGGTTAACTAAAGAACGAGAGAAAATCGGTTTAGGTGTTATCTGTGTTGTTTTTATGATGGCGGTGTTTACGACGATCGTCTTTGCGACGCTCTTGGATAGTGACAGTGCCATCGGTTGGATGCACGAGTAAGCGAATACGTTTTTCATCTTTGTCGACCACACGAGCGATGTAACCGTAGCGACTACTGCTGATACTACGTATATCTTTGTCTTGATAGCCGGCTTTTTCTAATGCTGCATAGGCTTGCTTGAGTGTCATCCACTCGGAGCGAGCAGGAAGTTCAGCTTTAGGTGTTTTACCGCCTTTAACGTCCGGAGCACCGGCTTGATTGGCGGCAACGATAATGGTGTTCATTGGGCTAGCAGGCTGGGTGGCCAGAACTGGGGCACTGATTAAGGCAGCGGTGGTAGCGATAGCGGCTAAAGTTGGGATCGTTACTTTCATTGTTTCTCCTTAAAAGGAACGCGAATCATCAATGACTCCATTGTGCAGGACCCCAGATGAACCCAAAATGAAGCCGTTGTTCATCATTGGTTCATCTTTTTTGCTTTATGCTTTTTATTTGGTGCAAGTGTAAAACTCCTTCATGCGTCTCTTTTTTTTAGCCCTTTGCTTATGGATTGGTGTGAGCACGACCGTGTCTATGCCCACGCACGCCTCGAGCCTATCACCAGAGCAACGGCGCGAAGCCCGGCACCGTGGTGATATCAAACCACTTCGTTGGGTTTTGCGCCAAATTCATCCCCAGTATCCAGGGCGTGTTCTCGATGTGGATTTGGATCGCCACCACCATCAGTACATCTATAAAATTCGCTTGTTGCAACAGGGGGGATATGTGCTTAAGCTTTATGTCGATGCCCAGACAGCAGAGGTCTTAAAAGTAAAAAGCCGTAAAGCCCAAAGGAAATAAACATGCGTATTTTGGTTGTAGAGGACGACCTTAACTTATTGCAACAAGTCACTGAATCATTACAAGCACAAGGCTATGTGGTGGATACCGCCACCGATGGCGAGCAGGCCCATTATATGGGGGCGGTAGAAAGTTATGATGCTGTTGTTTTGGACCTGGGCTTACCACAGGTAGATGGCCTCACCGTCCTAAAACGTTGGCGTAATGAGCAAATCACGTATCCAGTGCTGATTCTGACTGCGCGCGATACGTGGCATGAAAAAGTCAGTGGCATTGATGCGGGTGCTGATGACTATTTAACCAAACCCTTTCATATTCAGGAACTCTTAGCCCGCATACGGGCTTTATTACGTCGTGCCGCTGGGCAAGCCAGTGCAACCTTTGTGTGTGGGGATTTGGTGCTGGATACACGACAA
The DNA here is from genome assembly GCA_012518715.1 of Alcaligenaceae bacterium. GTDB lineage: Bacteria > Pseudomonadota > Gammaproteobacteria > Burkholderiales > Burkholderiaceae_B > Paenalcaligenes > Paenalcaligenes hermetiae. The sequence goes on from JAAYRP010000292.1 coordinate 1,336, forward strand.
TCCCAGTTTTTATTTGCCCATCAGCCCTTAACGTTAACTGGGCACGAGTACAAGGTTTTAGCTTATTTAATGCATCACGCTGAGCAAGTCGTATCCCGTGCTGATCTCACCGAGCATATTTATGCTCAGGATCAGGACCGAGACTCAAATACCATCGACGTGTTTATTGGGCGTTTACGTAAAAAAATTCCAGCAGAATACATTCAAACTGTGCGTGGCTTGGGCTACAAGCTCATTAACCCTCATGCTTAAAAAAACGCTCACCAAGCTCTCACTAACACAGCGTTTATTGGTTGGAGCGATGCTGTGGGTGTTTTGCAGTTTATTGGTAGCAGGGGCATTGCTGAACCAGCTTTTTCAACAACATATTGAAGAACAGCTGCATAAAGAACTCAATATGCATATGATGCAATTGATTGCACAGATGACGCTGGACCCAGCAGGGCAGCTGGGGCTTTCGCAGGCATTAAATGACCCCCGCTTTGAGCAGCCGCTTAGCGGTTTGTATTGGCAGGTTGATGTGTCGTCCCAGCCTTTGTTGTTCTCGCATTCTTTATGGGATGAAACCTTGACCCCACCACACTCACAAATTAATAAAGAAACGTGGTTTCGCTATAAGGATCCAGAGCTTGGGGAGCTCTATGTGATAGGGCGTAGTATTGTGTTAGCTGAGCCCTCTCATGTGCAGCGTTATCAAGTATGGGTGGCGGCACAAAAAAGCTGGATTGCTGAACCGTTACAGCGTTTTGTGTGGATGCTGGTGCTAACGCTAGCGGTTTTGGGCTGCGTGCTGGTGGTGGGGGTATGGTGGCAGCTAAAATTGGGTTTACGCCCTTTGCGCCAGTTACGCCAACGATTAGCGGCCGTTCATGAGGGGCGTGCAAATTTTATCGATGGTCAATATCCACAAGAGATCCAACCATTGGTTTCCGAATTTAATCGGGTTTTGCGCAGTCAGGCTCAGGTAACTGAGCGTGCGCGAACTCAAGCGGGAAATTTGGCCCATGCGATTAAAACACCCTTAGCAGTATTAGCTAATGCTGCGAAAAAACCGGATCCGCAGCTTGCGCAACTGGTGTTGAAGCAGATTCATGCTGCGCAAGAGCAAGTGGATTATCATTTATCACGCGCTCGTGTGGCGGCGGCGGTAAAAACCGTAGGGGTGCGCACAGAGATTTTGCCCGCTTTGCATAGTCTAGTGAAATTACTGCAACGTGCCTATGAGCCTAAGCCGGTACAGGTTGAGCTACTTTCAGAGCAAAAAGAGTTGTACTTTAAAGGCGAGGCTCAAGATCTGCATGAGATGTTAGGTAACGTGCTGGATAATGCTTTTAAATGGTGTGAAACGCGGGTACAGGTGCAAGTACAACGGGCAGAGGCCTTAGGTCGACCAAATGCATTAAAAATCACCATCGATGATGATGGTAAAGGAATCGACACTTCAGCATACCCACGGATTTTTCAGCGGGGTGTGCGTGCGGACGAGGTGGCCCCAGGCTCTGGGTTGGGCTTAGCTATTGTGGCCGATTTAGTGTTGTTGTATGGGGGCAATATCGAGGCGATGCGCTCACCGTTGGGAGGCTTGCGCATCGAAATTTATTTTCCTTAGTTTGTGTTTGCCATTTGACGCAACATAAAGCGTTGCAGTTTACCGGTTTCTGTACGTGGTAACGCTTCCACGAACTCTATGGCGCGCGGGTATTTATAGGGAGCGGCATTTTGTTTAACAAAATCTTGCAGCTCTTTAATTAATACTTCGCTTGGTTCTGCTTCGTCTTTTAGCACGATAAAAGCTTTTAGGATTTGGCCACGAACCTCATCAGGGATACCGATCACACCGCATTCAGCTACTGCAGGGTGTTTGAGCAAACAGTCTTCAACCTCTGG
>JAAYRP010000293.1 GCA_012518715.1 Alcaligenaceae bacterium
TAGGGTATTGGTCCTCTTTGCCAGCTAGCCCGACTTTTTCCATGGCAGCACGTACACGCTTTACAGCGATTTTATACTCTATGCCCAAGACTTCTAGGGGGAGCATAACGTTTTGGATAGCACGACGATCATTGAGTAAGTGTACATCCTGTAGAATCAAACCGATATTACGCCGTATATAAGGCTGAGCGCGTGCAGGGAGTTGATCAATACGGTTCCCTTTAACATGCACCGCTCCGCGTGTGGGAGTCTCTAAACCACCAATTAAGCGTAACAACGTTGATTTACCTGCTCCAGATGGGCCAGAAACAAAAACAAACTCGCCTGGCTGAATATGAAAATTAATATCAGCCAAAATATTTGGCCCTCGACCGTAGGATTTAAAAACGTGTTTGAACTCAATCATAAGGGCAAATAGAAATAAGCATAAAGTCCTATTATGCCGTAAAGCATCCCAAGAGTGGAAACCGTATAAAAAACGTGTTTTTGGTTAAGCTTTGTTAAAAGTCCTTTAATAAGTATTCTTTGTAACAATAGGGTACAGACTCAGTCGCCTACATCGGTTACATTTTAAGATTGAGATTGGTATAACAAGGAGAAGCAAATGAAAAAACTCAGTCAAATTGCAGCCAGTGTGAGTATTGTGGCGTTGCTAGCAGGTTGTGCTGCCACAGATACTCAGGGCGGACGTACCGCTGTGGGTGCCGGTGCCGGTGCTGCAGTGGGCGCAGGCTTAGGCGCTTTAATTGGGGATAGCAGTAAAGCAGCTGCTATTGGTGCAGGGATTGGTGCGGTTGCAGGTGGGGTAGCTGGCTACAACTGGGCCGGAATTAAACGAGATGTACAGCAATCAGGGGCAACCAGTTTAGGTGTGGATGTAACAGAAATGCCTGATGGCACGTTACGCGTGAATATCCCAAGCCATGTTTCTTTTGATTCTGGAAAAGCCCAATTAAAAGCAGAGCTATTGCCTGTATTAGATAGCGTTGCTCGGGCGTTGGTTCAGCACCCTGAGCTTCGCGCCAAAGCAATTGGTCACACCGATAGCACTGGTGGTGCAGATTTGAACCAGCGCTTGTCGTTAGAGCGAGCTCACGCGGTAACGAACTACCTTGTGCAGCGTGGTGTTAATGGTGGGTATTTGATGGCAGAGGGCCGTGGACCTAATAGTCCTATTGCTGATAACAGCACACCAGAGGGCCGTGCGATGAACCGTCGTGTTGAGCTATATCTGTACGCCATTCAGCAGTAATTTTACGCACTTTATGTGCCACCGCCCCAAGCGAATCGATTGGTAACGATGCGCTTGGGGTTTTTTAATTATCCGCCTGCAGCCGCTGATAGATGGGGTGCGAGGGGGCGATCAGCTCCATTAGGCGTTGGCTTAATTCGGGCGCATAGTCCTGATGACGAATTAGGGTTAGCAGCAGCTCCACATCATGGGTTTGCTGCAATAGCAAACTGAGCCTGGCCTCTAAATAATGGCGCCAATTAATTAAAAACGGGCTGTTGCTTTGTGGCATAAAAAGACCGGTTAGGTTTTGTAGTGCGGCCTCTATATAGCCGGCGGTGATCAGGGCTTCTAATTCTAAAAAGTCCGCACTAATAGGTACAAGTAAGCGATAGGGGCGCGAAGCAATTACCCCACCAAGTCGACGGCGTAGGTGGGAAATCTCGGCTTTTAGTGTGGTGGCGCTGACTTTGCGCTCCCCATAAAGCGCATGGTGCAGTTGATCCAAGTGCAAACCTTTAGGGTGTAAAGCTAATAGGATCAGCACTTCGATTTGTCTTGGGGTAAGCTTTAGGGGTTTTGTGCCAAAATGCGCTTGTGGTGTGCCCAAAGCGCGTAGTGTTAGCGTGTGTTGATGTTGGTGTTGTAGATGTTTTTGAATCCGTTGCGCACAATGGGTTGCAGCAATAAGCCCAAGCTGGTTTTGCCGCGAAAAATGCGTCGATAGATCGATTACACCAATAAGCTGTTGCGTTAAGGGATGAAAAATAGGCGCCGCATAACAAACCCAATCACAAATAGAGACCATGGTGTGCTCGGCCGCAATCACTGAACTGGGCTGGGCGATTTTAATGGCCAGCGCCAACGCATTATGCCCAACGGCACTTTCTGCCCATTGCCCACCGGCTACAAAATGCACTTGCTCTGCGGCCTGTTGCATGGAGCGTCCAGATTGCGTCCATAAAATAGTGCTGCCTGCATCAGCTACGGCTAACACCATATCGGCTTGGTTTGCGATATGCTGCAGCTCGGCTTGGCAATGCTGTAGTGCGAGCAACAAAGGTGATTGATAATGTCGAGTGGATAAATCCACCAAAGGCGCGGCCGTCTGCGGGTGACCGGCGGGCTGCATGAGAGAATCAGTAGAAGTGTTCATCGTTGTCTCCTAGCCATGGTTGCCGTACCAACCTATTACCAACCGGGTTTGTTTATTCTGATTTTTCACGTAGATGATTGGCTGTGGTAGTCAGTCTTAACTTCTACTGTAGCCGAAAAACGTGAGTAAATAAACGTACTAGGAAGGAGACAATCATGCGTTACACCGATCCTAATCAACCTGGCTCCATCGTTGAATTTAAATCACAATACGAAAATTTCATTGGAGGCCAATGGGTGCCCCCTGTAAAAGGGCAGTACTTTGATAACCTTTCCCCTGTTAATGGGCAGGTCTTTACGCGTGTACCGCAATCGACCGCCGAAGATGTAGAGTTGGCTTTGGATGCCGCACATCGAGCAAAAACCCGCTGGAACGCTTCGTCGCCTGCAGAGCGCGAGCGTTTACTCAATAAAATTGCAGATCGCCTAGAGGAAAACCTGGAAAAAATCGCCGTGGCAGAAACGTGGGATAACGGCAAGCCCGTCCGTGAGACCTTGGCTGCTGATATTCCGTTGGCCATTGATCACTTTCGCTATTTTGCGGGTTGCATTCGTGCCCAAGAGGGGGGCATATCGGATTTAGACCAAAATACCGTTGCGTATCATTTTCATGAGCCATTGGGGGTGGTTGGGCAAATTATTCCTTGGAACTTCCCTATTTTGATGGCGGCGTGGAAAATTGCGCCGGCTTTGGCAGCGGGTAACTGCATTGTGTTGAAACCCGCAGAGCAAACCCCAGCTAGCTTACTTTATGTGATCGAGCTGATTCAGGATTTATTACCCGCAGGGGTTTTAAATATTATCAATGGGTTTGGGGCGGAAGCAGGGCATGCTTTAGCGACGAACCCACGTATTGCAAAAATTGCTTTTACAGGGTCAACCGAAGTCGGACAGGTGATTATGCGCTCTGCGTCGGAAAATATTATTCCCGTCACCTTGGAGCTAGGTGGCAAATCGCCCAATATCTTTTTTGCTGATGTGATGGCAGCCGAGGACGATTTTTTAGAAAAAGCTTTGGAAGGCTTTACGATGTTTGCTTTAAACCAAGGCGAGGTTTGCACTTGCCCTTCACGGGCATTGGTGCAGGAATCGATTGCTGATGCGTTTTTAGAGCGCGCGATTGAGCGAGTGAAAAAAATCAAAACCGGGCACCCCTTAGATACCGAAACCATGGTGGGGGCTCAGGCCTCTCAGGAGCAGCAGGATAAAATCTTACGCTATATGAAAATCGGCAAAGAAGAGGGCGCGAAGTTATTAACGGGCGGTGAGCCGCGCCAAGAGGAAAATAAAGGCTTCTATATTGACCCGACCGTGTTTAAGGGCAGTAACGATATGCGTATTTTCCAAGAGGAGATTTTTGGGCCGGTGCTAGCCGTCACTACGTTTAACGATTTTGATGAGGCGATTCAGATTGCCAACGATACGATGTATGGCTTAGGCGCTGGGGTGTGGACGCGTTCCATTCATGAGGCATATCGCGCTGGGCGTGCGATACAAGCCGGACGAGTATGGACAAACTGCTACCATATTTATCCAGCACATGCTGCTTTTGGTGGCTATAAAAAATCAGGCATAGGCCGAGAAAACCACAAAATGATGCTTGCGCATTATCAAAATACCAAAAACCTATTAGTAAGCTACGACACTAAGCCGATGGGGCTGTTTTAATCTAAATTAGCGGCGTAAAAAAACAGGGCAGCTTTATGCTGCCCTGCTGTGATTTTAAGCCTCGTGGTAGAGCTTACCGCCTTTTTGTACAAACTCGATGGATTTTTCTTCCATTCCTTTTTGTAAGGCCGCTTCGGTATCTAAACCGTGCTCACGTGCATAATCACGTACGTCCTGGGAAATCTTCATACTGCAGAACTTGGGCCCACACATGGAGCAGAAGTGGGCGACTTTCATGGAGTCTTTGGGTAAAGTTTCATCATGGAATTCGCGTGCGGTATCTGGATCTAGCCCCAAGTTAAATTGGTCTTCCCAACGGAACTCAAAGCGTGCTTTAGATAGGGCATTATCACGAATCGCTGCAGCGGGATGGCCTTTGGCGAGGTCTGCTGCATGCGCGGCGATTTTGTACGTGATGATCCCGTCTTTTACGTCTTTTTTGTTCGGTAGACCCAAATGCTCTTTAGGCGTGACATAGCACAGCATGGCTGTACCGTACCAGCCAATCATGGCGGCGCCAATCCCAGAAGTAATATGGTCGTAGCCAGGGGCAATGTCAGTGGTCAGTGGTCCTAAAGTGTAAAAAGGAGCCTCGTGACAATGCTCTAACTGCATGTCCATGTTTTCTTTGATTAAGTGCATGGGCACATGGCCTGGGCCTTCGATCATGACTTGTACATCATGCTTCCAGGCAATTTGTGTGAGCTCACCGAGGGTTTTCAATTCAGCAAACTGGGCTTCGTCGTTCGCATCGTAACCAGAGCCTGGGCGCAAACCGTCTCCTAACGAGAAGCTAACGTCATAGGCTTTCATGATTTCACAGATTTCCTCAAAGTTTTCGTAGAGGAAGCTCTCTTTGTGGTGCGCTAAACACCATTTGGCCATTATTGAGCCACCACGTGACACAATGCCAGTCATACGATTAGCAGTCATGGGGACATAAGCCAAACGTACACCAGCGTGAATGGTGAAGTAGTCTACCCCTTGCTCAGCTTGCTCGATTAGGGTGTCACGGAAAATTTCCCATGTTAGGTCTTCGGCAACGCCATTTACTTTTTCTAGGGCTTGGTAAATAGGTACCGTACCAACCGGAACGGGCGAGTTGCGGATAATCCACTCACGCGTTTCATGAATATTTTTACCGGTAGACAAATCCATGATGGTATCACCACCCCAACGGATAGCCCATGTCATTTTTTCGACTTCGTCGTGAATGCTGGAGCCTAGGGCAGAGTTACCAATATTGGCGTTGATTTTGACCAGAAAGTTGCGCCCGATAATCATGGGCTCAATTTCTGGGTGGTTAATATTGGCAGGGATGATAGCGCGACCACGAGCGATTTCATCACGGACAAATTCGGGTGTAATCACAGGTGGGATCGATGCACCAAAGCTTTGGCCAGGGTGACTACGGGTTAGACGCTGAGCCATACGCTCACCATCTGGACCACTGTTGCGCAAGGACTCAATATATTGTTCGCGGCGTAGATTTTCGCGAATTGCGACGAACTCCATTTCAGGGGTAATAATGCCCTGACGTGCATAGTGCATTTGGGTTACGTTTTTGCCTGGCTTGGCACGGCGAGGCTGACGGGTAAGCTCAAAGCGCATGGCTTTTAAAGCTGGATCGTCTTGGCGCGCCCGCCCGTAGTCACTGGAAAGTCCATCTAAGACTTCGGTATCGTTGCGTTCCTCGATCCATTTGGCGCGTAGGGCAGGAAGCCCTTTACGAATATCGATTTTGACCTCGGGATCCGTGTATGGGCCACTGGTGTCATAAACCGTGATCGGTGGGTTTTTCTCGTCACCAAAAATACCACCCGTATCGCTTTGAGAAATCTCACGAAAGGGTACACGAATATCAGGACGTGAGCCAATTTCGTAAATTTTACGTGAATTTGGTAAAGGCTTAATGGCCGCTTCGTCTACGGTAGCGGTTTGTGCGGAAAATTCAGGATTTTTAGTCAAGATTCGCTCCAAGGTGAATAAATGGAGCCGAAGGGGAGATATTAAGAGTCGCTTATATTTTGGGTAATGTGTGGTGCGACACGCTCCCAGCATCGGCATTATCCGTACTGGTACGAAGGGTTTATCTCAACCTAAAGCGCAAGTAGTTGAAGGCTCAACCATTTGCACAATAAGTACCCCCGCGTATCTAACAGTATATAAGATTTCTCTTGGGCTTTAAAATAAATTAGGGATAATCTTAGTTAATAGTATTAAGAAGCTCTCAGTACGCGTCTTAGTGTGCATATTTAGTAGTAGGATAATAAAAACATAGTGGTAGTTTTATTTCTGTTTTTCCCATGTCTCGATTAAGGTTTCAAGTACATTTTCTATTAAAATACGTTGCTGATCAGTTAATTGATTTATTTTATCGGGGCTTATCCGCGAAAAAGGCCACGTTTGACTGTAAATTTGATTCGATTCTTGTAGAGTAGGGTTCATTGCGCCAATTCCCTGATCTAGCCAAAGCGGATTTACTCTTAGTGCTTTAGCAAGATTAAATAAATTTCGGGTGTGCAAGCGCGCCCCACTTTCATAGCTCGCAATTGTGCTTTGGGAAACCCCACACAAATTAGCTAATTGAGACTGGGTATAACCTCGTTGAGTACGAGCATACAAAAGGCGTTGAGCAAATGTGTTCACCTCTTTATTGAACGCTTAAAACCCATCGCCTTGGTGATTGTTATTTATCACTATTGTAATATCTATGGTGTGTTTGTAACGGGGTTATTTGTTTAATAAAAAAGGATGGGCATATGCTGGCACAATGTATTCCAACTCTTTATTGGTATGGGGCTCAACAGGCTGAGCTGGAACAAGTCTATCTGGCTCATCAACAAGCGCTTGAAGCAGCAGGATTTCATCTTCAGGTGTTAGCTGATCATAAGGCTTTATTTCAAGCTGTAGCAGCCACAAAAGGGCAAAATGGCGCTCAGCTTTCTCCGGCGGTTTTTCTACTTTCTGCGCATTTAAAAGGCGTTTTGAGCTTGGTTGCTTGTTTGCGGGCACAGGACCCCTATGTGCCTTTAGTGATTGTGCAGTCTGTTTGGGACGAGAGCGCTTTATTACCGTTTTTATATGGTGGGGTAGACGCATATTGTATTGGGACAGATAGTTCAGAATTATGGGTCGCTAAACTCTCCAGTCTATTACGGCGAATCAGGTTGTCGTTGCCTACGCCCAGTGCCGTCATTGACTCCTCGTTTAAGTCGTCTCCTCAGCCTGATCCTATGTGGGCTTTAGCCAACGAGGGTTGGCAGTTATTTAGCCCCGATGGTCGTTCAATAACACTAACATCTACCGAACGGTTCTTGTTATTGGAGTTATGTCGACAGCCGGATAAGCGGGCCTCGCATCAACAGTTATTGCGAGCGTTAAATGGTGGCAAAGAGGACACAAGCGATCCTGTGATTGCACATAACCGACTAGGAGTCATAATTAGTCGTCTCAAGCGTAAAGGCAGCTTAGAGGGGGTTGCCATCCCCATCCGTTCTGTGCACAAATGGGGATATATGTTTAGTGCCCCCGTACGTATCGAATAGCTAATAGCGGCTTAGGTTTAAATCGTCGACGCGGATGGCAGGCTCTTTGCCGGAAATAATGTCGGCAATCAGTTGTCCACTACCGGCGCTCATGGTCCACCCGAGTGTGCCATGGCCTGTATTCAAATATAGGTTTTTAGCAGGACCTTGGCCAATAATGGGGGTGCTGTCGGGGGTTTTGGGACGCAAGCCCGTCCAGAAACTTACATTCTGCTTCTCTTTGCTGGCTTTGGGAAATAAGTCGTTAAGCACCATTAATAGGGTAGCTTTGCGTTTTGGGTTAAGGGTTTTATCAAAACCAGCGACCTCGGCCATGCCACCAACGCGAATACGCTGATCAAAGCGTGTTAGGGCAATTTTATAGGTTTCGTCTAGCAAAGTGGACTGAGGCGCATAGTCAGGCTCGTCAATGGGTACAGTAATGGAATAGCCTTTTAGTGGGTACACTGGAATGGGAGCAATATTACGCATCAGACGGGTAGACCAGGAGCCTAAGCAGATCAAGTAGGCATCTGCGGTAATCAGTCGGTTATTGCTAATGACCCCAGTGATCGTGTCCCCCTGACGCTGGATTTGCTGAATGGACTCATTGAAATGAAACTCTACACCTAGTTCTGTCGCTAATTGAGCCAGGTTTTGTGTATAAAGATGGCAATCACCGGTCTCGTCTTCGGGTAAGCGTAGGCCTCCTACAAACTTGTCTTTTACTAGCGCTAAGGCTGGCTCGGGAGTGGAAAGTTGATCGCGTTGTAAAAGCTCAAAAGGTACTCCCATTTCTTCGAGTACGCGCATATCGGCCGCTGCCGCTTCCATTTGTTCTGCGGTGCGGAATAACTGTAGGGTGCCTTTTTGGCGCGCTTCGTATTGTATGCCGGTTTCTTCGCGTAATTGGGCCAAACACTCACGGCTGTAGTCTGCAATGCGCACCATGCGCTCTTTATTGATTTTATATTTGCTAGCCGTGCAGTTAGCCCACATTTGTAGCATCCATTTCAGCTGGAACAAGGTACCATCAGGACGAAAACTAAAAGGAGGGTGCTCAGCAAAAAGCCATTTTGCGGCTTTTAAGGGGATACCGGGCGCTGCCCAGGGTGAGGCATA
>JAAYRP010000294.1 GCA_012518715.1 Alcaligenaceae bacterium
CCGTACAAACTCGCATGGCCTGTCCAGATGACAAAAAGGCCCTACAGTTTATCCCTGTTCATAGCAATGGCTCTCTTTTGCAATACAACAGCAGTTTACCCGTCGTGGTGTACTTACCCGAAGGGCTAGAACTACGTTGGCGCACCTGGGTAGCCACCCCTTACAACACTGCCCCCATCGAATAAATGCCCATTATTCTTGCTTTTGCCTCGCTTTTTGTGTTTCAGCTACTAGGTGAAATCTTAGTACAAAGCTTACGTATTCCCCTACCAGGTCCACTGATGGGCATGCTACTTTTATTTGCTGCCCTTGTTATACGTAAGCAAGTGCCAGCAGCATTACAAGCCACCGCTAACACCTTGATCCAGCACCTGATGTTGCTATTTATCCCTGCCGTCTCTGGTGTAATGCTGTATTTTCATCGCATCCAGGATGAATGGGTCGCTTTTGTCGTAGCAGGTATTTTGGCAACGGTCATCACGCTAGTGGTCACCGCCTACTGCTTAACCTGGTTACTTAAAAGGCGCAGTTAACCCATGATTCGTGAAGACTTTTTTAGAATTTGGGTATTTTTAGCCGATACCCCCTTGTTATGGCTGACCTTAACGCTTTGCGTGTATTTAGCCTCACTTTACTTATATAGACGCTGCCACTCAAGTCCCTTTGTTTTGCCAGTGCTCACCTCGGTCTGTGCAATTGTAGGGATTTTATTGCTTACAGACACCCCCTACGAAACCTATTTTGAGGGGGCGCAATTTATTCATTTTTTAATTGGACCAGCTACAGTAGCGCTCGCCATCCCCCTCTACAACCAGCTCCCTAAGCTTAAGCTACTCTGGCGTCCGCTGAGCATCACCTTAGTCGTTGGAGCGCTTACCGGTTTAGTCAGTAGTGCCATACTTACTCTTGCTCTAGGGGCTAGCCCTGAAATGGTAATTTCTTTAATGCCAAAATCCGCGACCATGCCAATCGCGATGGCCATTTCCGATCATTTTGGTGGACAGCCTTCCTTAACCGCGGTGTCTGTGGCTTTTACCGGTATTATTGGCAGTATTTTAGCTACCCCTGTTTTTTATTTACTCAAGCTCAACAACCCTATTGTACGTGGGGTGGCTACAGGGGTTTCTGCTCATGCGATTGGTACCGCTCGTGTGATCCAGATCAATGAAACCATGGGGGCCTTTGCTGCATTAGCCATGAGCGTAACAGGTATCCTCACCGCACTATTGATGCCATTGGTGCTGGAGCTGCTACAGGGTTTAAACTGGTTGTGATTATTTCCAATCGTCACGATAAACAAATTGCGGCATCTGCCAGTTAAAACGCAAAGCCAAAAAGCGAAATAACAAGCCCACCCCCATCGGCACCAACATGCTAGCTAACTCATTTAACTCAAAATGAATCGCTAGCATGTACAAACCACCTGTCACCATGGATACACTGGCGTACATCTCTTTGCGAAATAACAGCGGAATATCATTACACAAAATATCGCGTAATACCCCACCTGCGCATCCTGTAATCATGCCACTTAATAAAATAATCGTGACAGGCAGCTCCATCTCAATCGCAATCTGACAACCAATCACCGTAAACGTCACTAAACCCAATGCGTCCAACGCCAAAAAAAGCTTATGTAAATGACGCATCATGCGTGCTGTCAGGGCTGTAAAGATGGCAGCCCCTGCTGTCATCCATAAATACTCGGGGTGTTTTACCCATGTTAGCGGGTAGTGCCCCAGCAACACATCACGTACCGAGCCCCCACCTAAGGCAGTAATACATGCAATCACACATACCCCCACCCAATCCATGTCACGCCGACCAGCGGCTAAAGCGGCCGTCATGGCTTCTGCTGTAATCGCGATTAAATAAAAAGTGAGCAGTAACATATCAATGCGAGCTTGCGTCTAAAGCTAAGATGATGTGACGTTTACGCCAAAGCAGCCATAAGCCGGGTAAAGCCAACAAAACGGTAATAATAAAAAAAGTAGACCAACCTAAATGCTCAACAAATAGCGGGGTTAACGGACCGGCTAAATAAGTACGCCCTACCGCCGATAACGCCGATAATAACGCAAACTGCGTAGCCGAAAACTGCTGATGACATAAAGCCATCAATAAGGCCACAAAAGCCGCGGTCCCCATACCCCCGCACAAATTCTCAATAGCGACTACCGCCCCCATAAGCCAAAGATTAGGCTCGGAAACCGACAACCACCAATAACCAAAATTAGACACGGCTTGCAACAAACCAAAAAGCATCAAGGATCGATACAAGCCCAGTTTAGCCATCAGGCCACCACCAACCAATGCTCCAATAATCGTAGCCGCCAGCCCAAAAATTTTATTGACTGTTCCCACTTCCGTCGCTGAAAATCCCGCACCACGGATTAAAAAAGTGGTCGATAATGCACCAGCAAAGGCATCACCTAGCTTATACAACACAATCAACACGAGAATGCTAATAGCTTCGGGACGTTTAAAAAAGGCTAATAAAGGCGCCACCACGGCTTCCCGTAATGAATGGGGTGCAGACACGACACGCTCAGGCTCTGGGGCTAAAAAAGTGGCAATAGCACACGCCAGCATTAAAGCGCCCATCAGCATATACATGCCATTCCACCCCAGCCATTGATCAGCAATCACTAAGGCAAAACCGCTAGAAACAATCATCGCTAGGCGATAACCTAACACTTTTACCGCCGCGCCAGCTGCCCGCTCTTGGGCGCGCAACACATCTGTACTATAGGCATCAAAAGCAATGTCTTGGGTCGCCGACATAAAAGCCACAAATACCGCTAATAAAGCGATGACGCCGAGTTGGTGACTGGGATTAAATAACCCCATCGCCGCGATAGATACACCTAACAACAGTTGGCTTAGCGCCATCCACCCCCGACGGCGCCCTAAAAAGGGCACCGTATACCGATCAATAAACGGCGCCCAAAGAAATTTAAGCGTATACGCTGAACCAACTAGCGTTAAAAAACCAATATCACGCAATGAAACCTGCTCTACTGTAGCCCACGCTTGTAAAGTGCCACTGGTTAAGGCTAGGGGCAGCCCGCTGGCAAAACCTAAAACAAATAAGGCCGCAACACGCGGGTTTAGGTAGACATTAGACACGATGCATGATCACTACAAAGAGGAGGCAAAAGGTGACTCGAAACGATATACGGCTAGGGTACCACGCAGCCCAGGTAAAAAGCGGAGTTCTTTTTTACCATTAAAAACCACTCTGTCCGTGATAATTAAACCTAAGGATTTGGCCAAATCCTGAAAGTCTTTTAGGGTACATAAGTGGATATTGGGCGTGTCATACCACTCATAAGGCATTTCTTTAGAGACAGGCATACGCCCAGCTAAAATCGATAAGCCATGCGTCCAATAACCAAAGTTGGGAAAAGACACAATGCCATAGCGCGCCACACGCGCCATTTCTCGCAAAATATGTTCGGTATTTAACATAGACTGCAGCGTTTTAGACAGGACCACCGTATCAAAATGCTGGTCCTCAAATAAGGCCAGACCCTCTTCTAGATCCTGTTGAATCACAGGCACCCCCCGACGCACACTGGCTACCACCGCTTGGGGATCGCGCTCTATACCGGTGCCTTGTACATTTTTAGTACGCTGCAAATACGCCAATAATTTACCGTCAGCACAACCTAAATCCAATACATGGGTCGATGGCTCAATCCAACTTGCAATACGTGCTAAATCTGGGCGTTGCGCTAAGCTCACTGGCTGTACGGATTGCTGATGACTCATGCCAGAACTCCTGTAGTGCGTTGCCGCGGCCCTAGGCCCAATTGCTCGGCGATTTGATCATAATAGCCCTGCACCACACCGTGATAACGACGATCATCTAATAAAAAAGCATCGTGCCCATGGGGGGCATCGATCTCCGCATAAGTGACCGTTCTTTTGTTTTTAAGCAACGCTTGCACAATTTCACGTGAGCGCTCTGGTGTAAACCGCCAATCTGTCGTGAAAGAAACTAATAAAAACTTGGCTTTAACGGCCTCTAAGCTACGTGCCAAATCCCCGTTATGGGCGCGTGCCGGATCAAAATAATCCAAAGCACGCGTAATCAACAAATAAGTATTCGCATCAAAATACTTAGAGAATTTTTCGCCTTGATAGCGCAAGTAAGACTCGACCTCAAACTCTACGCCATAATCATAGCGGTACTGTCCATCTTCTTTAGGATCGCGCTGCGCACGACCAAACTTTTCTGCCATGACCTCGTCTGACTGATAAGTAATATGCCCAACCATACGCGCCACAGATAAACCTCGCTTGGGCACAGTATTACGACTGTAATAGTCTCCATCATAAAACTCAGGATCCGTAATGATGGCACGACGGGCTACCTCGTTAAAGGCGATGTTCTGGGCAGTAAGACGAGGAGTGCTAGCAATCACAATGCAATTTTCTAAGCGATCTGGGCAGGTGATCGCCCAGCTTAACGCCTGCATACCACCTAAAGACCCACCCATGACAGCAGCAAATTTTTTGATGCCTAAGTAATCCGCCAAGCGCGCTTGGGCATGCACCCAATCCTCGACGGTTAGTAACGGAAAATCGGCCCCCCACGGCTTGCCAGTTTCTGGGTTAATCGAAGCCGGCCCGGTAGAGCCAAAGCAAGACCCAATATTATTGACACCGATCACAAAAAAGCGATTGGTATCAACGGCTTTACCCGGGCCAACCATGTTGTCCCACCAACCGATATTTTTAGGGTCATTTGGATCAATGCCCGCTACATGATGTGAGGCGTTTAAAGCATGACAAATCAGGACGGCATTATTACGATCGTCATTAAGCTGACCGTAGGTTTCAATGGCGAGCTCATACTGGGGTAGAACCTGACCACTAGACAAGTGCAACGGCTCATCAAAAGCAATAATCTCGGGTTGAACCACACCGACCGAGCCATCAGGAATAATAATAGAAGCTGTATTGGAGACCATAGACGGACCTCTTTAGCTGGATTTATGGAGCGCCCGCAAGCGGATCAAGCAAATCGGCGCCAACAAAAAAGACAAGCAAATAGTTTAGCACCTTCGAAAACAAAAATCCCGGATTAGCACTAAACCCTCTTTTTGGCTAGCACAGCCAACTCCTTAGGGTTAATACTAGGCTCTAAATGCTTGAGTATTTTCCTGAACAGTCAAACAATGACAATATGGTAACAAATTGTCATTATTTCATTATACTGAGGTTGATATGAACGAAGAACTAAGCCTTAAAGAAATTGCCTGCTTACAACTCATCGCTCTAGGAAAAACCAATATTGAGGCTGGCAAAGCATTAGGTCTTACCCATCATACTATTCAGTACCATTTGCATAATGCATACCATAAGCTGAACGTCACTAACCGCGCTGCTGCCATCAGCAAAGCCTACCACCTGGCCTTAATCAAACTGCCCATCGACACTCTGGTAACAAAAAGCGGCTAAAAACCGACGTCATCTCGGCTTCCCTACGTGTGTCTTTCCCTTTATTTGGATTGCGCATTACAATCGACCACATCATAAGTCGGATAATAAGTGAACGTAGGTAATGACATTGAGCCAGAATCCAATAAAAGCCCTTGCTTCAAATTTAACCCTCCTGAGCGACATCCGTCGGGGAGTTGAAAAAGAAGGGCTCCGGGTAGATCACTCTGCTTTTCTTGCCTCTACCCCTCACCCTGTTGCCTTGGGTTCAACCTTGTGCAACAGCCGTATCACCACGGACTATGCTGAAGCCCTCTTGGAGCTAATTACCGCTCCCCATGCCTCTGTTGAGGAGTTACGTACAGAGCTACAACATGTGCACCAATTTGTCGTACGCCACTTGGGTGATGAAATCATCTGGAATCAATCGATGCCTGCTCACTTACCCGACGAGGCCGATATTCAAATCGGTTGGTATGGCACTTCCAACACCGGTATGTTCAAGCA
The DNA here is from genome assembly GCA_012518715.1 of Alcaligenaceae bacterium. GTDB lineage: Bacteria > Pseudomonadota > Gammaproteobacteria > Burkholderiales > Burkholderiaceae_B > Paenalcaligenes > Paenalcaligenes hermetiae. The sequence goes on from JAAYRP010000294.1 coordinate 5,956, forward strand.
CGTCTATCGACGCGGCTTAGCAGAGCGCTATGGTAAGCGCATGCAATGTATTGCTGGCGTGCACTATAACTACTCGCTGCCCGACCGTATTTGGCCTTTATTACAAATTGACGGGCGCACCTTCCAAGAGCAACGCTCCAATGGCTATTTAGCTTTGATCCGCAATTTCACGCGTTATTCTTGGCTACTTATGTATTTGTTCGGCGCCTCGCCAGCTGTATCCAAGGATTTTCTGGGTGAGCACCAGCTCCCATTAGAAAAAATTGCGCCTGATACCTATTGTCTGCCTTGGGCAACTAGCTTGCGCATGAGTGATCTTGGCTATCAAAATAAAGAGGCGCAGGCCGAGCTCCAGCTCTGTTACAACGATCTGGATACATTTTTACTACGCATGCGTCGTGCCGCTACCACAAGCTGGCCGGCATATGCGGATATTGGTACGCACCGTAATGGCGAATGGATCCAGCTCAACACCAATATTCTTCAAATCGAAAACGAATACTATTCCAATATTCGCCCTAAACGCACGCCTAAAGCCAATGAGCGCCCTTCTAGCGCTTTAGCTAACCGTGGCGTGGAATACATTGAAGTGCGCTGCTTAGATATTGACCCCTTTGATCCTATCGGTCTATCAGCAGAAACCGCACGCTTTTTGGATGTGTTTTTATTATTTTGTGCTACCGAGCCTAGCCCCGTCTTTCCTGATGGTGGATTCTGCCAAGATAGTAAAAACAACTTTGCTAAAGTGGTTGTCGAGGGTCGTAAGCCCGGACTGCTACTACGTAATCAAAACAAGCAAGACGTGGAGCTAAAAAGCTGGGGAGAAGATTTAATCCTTGCCATGCAACCCTATGCGGCGCTTTTCGACAAAGGGGCAGAGCAACCACTCTATCAGGCAGCGCTGGATGCACAAATGGCCAAGATCCAAGATGCTAGCCTGTGCCCATCTGCTCGTGTCCTCAAGCAAATATCCGAGTCTGGGCAAAGTTTTGTGGATTACACCTACGCCCAAAGCCTAGCGCACAAAAACCACTTATTAGATTTGCCTTTTTCGGCCGAGCTACAGCAAGAGTTTGAGCAAGCGGCCACCGACTCGATTGCAGCCCAACAACAAATAGAGGCTGCCGAAAAAGATCAATCTTTTGAGGTGTACTTACAAAAATATCAGGCATTACTAGATGCCTAAAAAACAAAAAGACCCGTCGCGGGTCTTTGTTTTTGGCGCGCCCGCCAGGAATCGAACCTGGATCGAGAGCTTCGGAAACTCTAATTCTATCCATTGAACTACGGGCGCAAAAAAGCTATTTTACCCTGTATCTGACTTTTTGTTTAGTCCATTTTTATTTTTAACTGCTCACCTAGTACAACAATGCCACCCCATAGCCGATTTAGTTCGCTATAATTACCGGTTGGTATACTCTATTTACTATCAATCTTGCGGCCCCAGTAAGTCCATTTTTCGGTGGTCCGCCAGCCCCACTTAGTACGAATTCGCAGGATCCGACTATGAGCCTTACGGAACAACAAAATCACAATAACGACGATAAACAATCTGTGCACGTCAAAAACCCAGCCCGCATTTTCTGGCTATCCATTCTCTTTTTGCTTGTGGTTGGCGCCGCTATGTTCTACATAGACAGCAACACCAACGACCTGCGTATGGGTAAAGCACGCCCTGACACATCCGAAAGCGTCGCTGCCCGTATTCAACCCGTGGCTCAATTTGCCCTTAATATCGTCGAGGCCGACCGGCCCCTTAAAACGGGTAAAGAGGTCTACGATGCCACCTGTACAACCTGTCATGCCACAGGTGTAGCAGGGGCTCCTAAATTTGGTGACAAAGACGCTTGGGCACCTTATATTGCTGCCGGCTACGAAACCATGCTCCAAGTCGCACTCAACGGTAAAGGCGCTATGCCAGCCAAGGGCGGTAACACTACTTTGGATGACCTAGAGGTTGAACGAGCCATGGTCTACATGGCCAACGAAGCAGGTGCTGGCTTTGCTGAGCCCGGCGATAACCAAACTGAAGCCCCCGCACAGCAGGCCGATGCCAACGAACAAAAAACCGATTCAGCTGCTGATGACAGCGCTGAAACCACAGCAGCCGCCACTTCTGGCGATAACGCCATCCCCGCCGCTACCGAGGAACAACTTGCTGCGGGCAAAAAGCTTTATGATGCCGCTTGTTTCGCTTGCCACGGCTCGGGGGTTGCCGGTGCGCCTAAATTCGGTGACAAAGACGCCTGGGCGCCTTATATCGAAACAGGTTTAGATACCATGCTACAAGTGGCCATCACAGGTAAAGGCGCCATGCCTCCACGTGGCACAGCCATGAATGCCTCCGACGATGATTTACGCGACGCTATTCTCTACATGATTGAACAAGTGCGCTAATTTTTCAACCATTAAAAAGCTCGCCCCCTGCTCAACACATGGGGCGAGCTTTTTTATTGCAGGCGTTTTTATACGCGACGGCTGGTTTTTAATGACACGCCTAGCTGCACTCGGCGCTGTAACCATAAACTAGGGCGATAGCGCATGTCCCCTGTAATCATTTGCATAGACTGCAAAATCTCAAGCAACATCTCTGCACCTAACGCATCCCCTAAAGCTAAAGGACCACCTTTCGGGTAACCTAACCCCAAAGATACGGCGGTATCAATATCCTCCGCGCTCGCGATCCCCTGCTGCGCAATATCACACGCGCCATTCACAATGGATGCCACCAAACGCTGTGCAACAAAACCAGCCGAATCCTCAATCACGCTCACAGGGGTACCATCACTACCAAAAACGGCACGTGCTGTCTGCACCCACTCATCTGCGGTTAACAAAGAGCGCATCACTACACGCCGCTGTCCGGTCTCTAAACCAAAAGCGGTATCCAAGGCCACCGTACGCGTCGCGTCCAGACCAAAATGCGCCACAATCGTAGCCACATCCTCGCCAAAAGGCGTTGCGACCAACAGTGCATCCTCTGGCGCCTCTTCTGCTTCAACCAGCTCTACATCTAAGCGTTGCAAAAGCGCTTGAGCCCGCTCATAACCTTCTGCATGGTGAGGCACAAGCCAAACCTTGACCCCAGCATCTAAAGCAGGAATAGCAGGTTCCTCGGGCAATTGCTTTTTACCGTCCTCGTATCGGTAAAAGCCTTCTCCTGTTTTACGCCCTAAAATACCCCCTGCATACCGTATTGCCGTAATAGGAGAGGGTCTAAAGCGCGGCTCTTGGTAGAACTGATTGTAAATAGACTCCATGACCGGATGCGACACATCCAAAGCTGTTAAATCCATCAGCTCAAAAGGCCCCATTCTAAACCCAGCCTGCTCACGCATAATAGCGTCAATGGTGGCAAAATCAGCCACCTGTTCTTGAGCAATTTTTAAACCCTCAATATTCATGGGTCGCCCAGCGTGATTCACAATAAAACCAGGCATGTCTTTTGCTCGAACCGGCGTATGCCCCATAGCTTTTGCTATGGCTACCAGCTGTTCACATACCTGTGGATCGGTGCGTAACCCCTCGATCACCTCGACCACCTTCATCAAAGGCACCGGATTAAAGAAATGGAAGCCAGCTACCCGCTCTGGACGCTGACATGCCTGTGCAATAGCTGTAATCGATAAAGACGAGGTATTTGAAGCCAAAATGCATGTCTCTGAGACTAAGGCTTCTAGATTTTGAAAGACCTCTTGTTTGATCTTTAAGTTTTCAACAATCGCCTCGACCACTAAGTCCGCATCAGCTAACTGCTCTAACTGGGAACAAGGCTGAATCAACGCATAGGCGGCTTCCGTTTGCTCAGAGGTCATACGCCCTCTTTCTACCTGACGTTGCCAAATGGCCTGTAATTGCTTTTGTGCCGCCGTCACTGCCTCAGTTCGTGTATCAAACAAATACACGGTATAGCCAGCTTGAGCCGCAATTTGCGCAATCCCTTGGCCCATCGCACCTGCACCAACCACCCCAATTTTTTTCATCTCAGACATGCTGTCTCCTATTTCAATAAAATCCAAAACGACACAGTTATTCTGACTATTATCAAATATATGAACCATATCGTAAATAGAGCTCTGTCATTTCATGCTCTATACCTATTTGTCTAGTACTCCCCCACAAAGAAAAAGCCAGCTTAATCTGAACTGACCCCAATAAGTTGGACACTCCTCTAACTTTTTGGGGTCTTTTTTATGGCCAAATACAGTGCTGAGCTTAAGCTACGCTTAGTTCAGGGCGGGGAAGGATAGCGCGGACGGCGCAGCCGTCCTTGTCTTTGGGTTTCAGTGTGGGGTTTGCTGCTGCTCGATGTACTGGCGCACGATGGAAATCGGC
>JAAYRP010000295.1 GCA_012518715.1 Alcaligenaceae bacterium
ATAGCCAACTGTAAACGTGCGGATTCACTCATCATGTCTCGGCTCCATGGTGGGTCCCAAACCAGGTTAACATCCGCTTGGGTCACCCCTTGGATATTTAATACCTTTGCCCGAGCCTCCTCGGCAATAATCGGCCCCATCCCACACCCAGGCGCCGTTAACGTCATATCCAATACTACAGAAAACTCATCCGCGTTTTCTTGTGTTACATGGCACTTATACACCAGCCCTAGGTTAACAATATCAACCGGTATTTCTGGGTCAAAGACTTCGGTGAGCACTACCCAACATGCCTCTTCGATGGTTTTTTCCGTCGCCGGCTGCTCTGGAATAAAGGCTTCTACCGTTTTAATCTCTTGTCCAATGGCATCACCATCCACACCCTCGACGCGATACATGTTGCCTTCAACGATCACGGTGTAGCTATTACCAAGCTTTTGCGTGATGGTGGCACTGCATCCTTTTTCGATGGTTACTGGCGAACCATAAGGAATAGTAACTGCCGGACAGTCCCGGCTGACGATGACTTCTTCGCGTTCAAAATAACTCATGACAACTGCCTTTACTCAGTTTTAGCGATCTCATCGTTTTGGTGAATCGCGTTATCTAATGTGTGCCACGCCAAAGAGGCGCATTTTACTCGAGCGGGGAACTCTTTTACCCCTGATAACACTTCTAATTTGCCTAGATCACGATCGGGGTGATCCTCGGTTAACATGGCATGCATGTCTTGGAATAACTGCTCTACTTCGGCTTTGGTTTTGCCTTTGCATGCCTCTGTCATCAGCGAGGCCGATGCCTTAGAGATCGCACAACCCTGACCAATAAACGAGACTTTTTCTACGACATCGTCTTTTAGGTATACATAAACCCGTAACTGATCGCCACATAAAGGGTTATGGCCATCGGCTTTATGCGTTGCGTCTTCCATGTGGGCAAAATTGCGAGGGTTACGGTTGTGATCAAAAATTACCTCTTGGTAAAGATCACGTAAACCGCCAAAATCATCACTCATCGGAAACTCCAAATAGTTTTTGCGCTTTTTTCAAGCTTGTTACTAACGCATCCACATCATCAAAGCTGTTATATAAGGCAAAGGATGCGCGCGCGGTACCTGGAATACCAAAACGAGTCATCAATGGCATCGCACAATGATGCCCGGCTCGAATGGCCACCCCATCCATATCTAATATGGTTCCTAAATCATGGGGGTGAATATCATCGACCAAAAAGGACAGCACACCGGCTTTTTGTGCGGCGGTGCCCACCAAGGTGATGCCTTTAAGCTGTTGCAATTGTTCGGTTGCATAACGCAATAACGCGTCCTCGTGCGCAGCAATCTGCGCTAAACCCACCGATTGCACATAGCGTAGTGCTTCGGCCAGTACAATTACCCCCGCGATATTAGGTGTGCCCGCCTCGAAGCGCTGAGGCACGGGCGCATAAGTACTGCCCTCAAAGCTAACGGTATGGATCATATCGCCACCACCACGCCATGGTGACATGGCATCGAGGATCTCGTATTTGGCGTACAACACCCCTGTGCCCGTAGGACCATAGATTTTGTGCCCGGAAAACACATAAAAATCACAGTCCAACGCTTGAACATCTACCACGGTATGGGCAACGGCTTGTGCGCCATCAATCAAGACTTTTGCGCCCACTTGATGCGCTAACCGCGTCATCTCGGCAACAGGGTTTACTGTCCCGAGTGCATTGGATACATGCACAACTCCCACTAGCTTGGTTTTTTCACTCAGAAGCTGCTGATACGCATCCAGATCCAGCTCACCGTTATCCAGAACCGGTACAACCTTAATCACGGCACCCGTACGCTGTGCCACTAACTGCCAAGGCACGATGTTAGAATGGTGCTCCAAGCCAGTTAGCACAATTTCATCACCGGCTTTTAAGTTATCCAACCCCCAAGTATACGCCACCAAGTTAATGCTATCGGTTGTTCCAGCGGTAAATACAATTTCTTCTACACGTCGGGCATGTAAAAATTGCTGGGTGGTAACACGCGCCTGATCATACAAATCCGTTGCATGTTGGGATAACCAATGCACACCACGGTGAATATTGGCATTGGACTTTTCATAAAAATCCTTTTCCGCCTGAATTACAACGGCGGGTTTTTGCGTGGTCGCGCCATTATCCAAATAAACAAGGCGCTGCCCGCGAACAGGCTGCGCCAAGATAGGAAAATCGGCGCGCCGATCAAGCTGCATTGCAGGTGTAGTGACCGGCTCTACCATGGTGTTACTCTCCTAGTTGGCTTGCGCCAGGTAATCGAGATTGGATCCCTGCCGTAGCCCGTTGACGTAAAGCTTCAGACTGAACACGCTCGAGTACCTCGGCGGCAAACGCATAAATCAGCAAATTAAACGCGTCTTCGCGATCTAAACCACGTGAGCGTAAATAAAATAAGCTGTCTTCATCAATTTGACCTACCGTGGCGCCATGCGCGCATTTCACATCATCGGCGTAGATTTCTAGCTCGGGTTTGCTATCGGCTTTTGCCATTTTGGATAGCAGCAAGCTATCTGAGCGCTGAATTGCATCCGTGCCGTCCGCGCCTTTATGAACCACAATGCGCCCTGAAAACACACCACGCCCCCGATCAGCCATAATGCCACGATAGTATTCATGGCTAGTACAGTTAGGCACAGCATGATGAATCTGGGTGTAATGATCCACATGACGACGCTCATTGGTGTAATACAGCCCGTTTAGTAACGTATGGCAACGCTCACCATTAAAGCGTGTGGTGATGTTCGTCCGTGCCAGTTGCGCCCCAAAAGAAAAAGAATGCGACTCATAGTATGAGTTTTGCTCTTGCTCGACATCAATAGAGGCTAAGTGCACCGCATTTTCACTCTGGGTTTGTAGCTTAAAGTGCACCAGATTCGCATCGCGGTCTGTCCAAACACGCGTTACCGCATTGCTTAAGCCAGAAAAATCATCGGCACTGATGTAATGCTCGACCACAGTGGCGTGCGCACCGGCTTCAAGCGCAATAAAGTTACGCGTAAAAGCGGCACAATTACCCGGCCCGGAAACAAACACCAGATGAATGGGCTTCTCTACTTGAACTGCGCGTGATACGCGTACAAATGCCCCATCCTGTGCTAAGCCCAGGTTTAAAGCATCGGGGCTAAAGCCATCATCTGCTTGACCATAAATGGTTTCGAGTGCGGCGGGTTCGTTAGCACAAACCTCTGCTACCGAGCGTAAGCTTACACCAGTAGGAGTCTCGGTTGAAGATAGGTCAGCGGCAAACTGCCCATCCACAAAAACCAACCAGTACGCTTGCTCATTGTTTTTACAGGAATCCACCAACGCTTTAGCATCAAAAGCCTCGGCAACCTGATACTGCTTGCTATCTAATAAAGCCAGTGATGTATGGCGCCAAGCCTCTAAGCGACTGGTAGGCCAACCCTCATTCGCAAAACGAGCTAACCCCTGTTGGCGCACCGTTTGCAACCAGGCCGGTGTGGCCGATTGTGCCTCGACTTGCTCCACGAAAGGGGTTACCCATGTGGGTAAGGAGGTCATACCGCGGCTCCTTTGGC
>JAAYRP010000296.1 GCA_012518715.1 Alcaligenaceae bacterium
CAGGCTATTTTACAAAAACCAACCACCACGCGCTTTGATACCCGCACCACAGTCAAAGCCACCCCCTCTGCACCCAGCAGCCCTACCCCTCCTGCTGCTACAACTAGCGATCAGCCAGATAAAACTCAGGCTACAACGCAGCCTTTGGCCACGGATACTTCTGCTCCATCAACGCCTGCCCCCCCCTTTTCTGATCAAACAGAAAGAGCGCGTTTTACTTGGAAGCCACACTATATCTGGCTTATTGTTGCTTTTCTCGTCCTCCTTGCTGCACTTGCTTGGTTGCTTGCCCCCAAAAGCCCCACCATCCAAATGGTACAGATGAGTCCGCGCGCTGGGGCCGTGCTTCAAGCCCCAGGGCAGACCTCTACCCCGGGCTGGGTGCTTAGCGTTGATCCCGAAGGTCATGTTTTGCTTGCTCCTCAAGTCCGCACCGATCTCCACCCGGATCAGTCCGTACAACTATGGACCCAAGAACCCAGCAGCACAGAAATTCGCTCATTGGGCTTAATCAACCCGAATCAGCCCGTCACTATTCCAGCAGAAATTATCGGCCAGGTACATGTAGGGCAAATCTTTGAAATGACGATAGAGCCCAAAGAGGGCTCGGCTGAACCCTCTAGCTCTGTGTTGTTTATCGGAAGAGTGGTTAATTTTGGTGAATATCAAGCTCCTGTTCAGGAGACTCCTACCACTTAATTTTTAAGCTGGGCTTGTTTTTCTAAATAATCAAGCTCTTCGGGCTGAAAACCTGCGGCACGACGCGCGGGCAAATTAAAAGGACCACGTAAGCGGGGCGCTCGGTATTGCTCCGCTAAATCCGGATATAACAACACCGCATCCAGGTCTTTTTGTAAACATATCCAGTGATACCATTTATTGCCCAGGGCCACATGACCTACTTCATCACGCAAAATAATATCCAAAATCGCAGCCGAATCCTCGTCGCCCGCTTGTGCAAGCTTCGCTCTAACCACCGGACAGGCATCTAGCCCTCTGGCCTCTAAGGTACGCGGTACCAAAGCAAGGCGTGCCACCAAGTCATGCTTGGTTCGCTCCGCCATATCCCATAAGCCATCGTGCGCCGGAAAGTCTCCATAGACATAACCCATGGTCTTTAAGCGTTGATTTAACAACTCAAAATGCAGTACTTCTTCGTAAGCCACGCATAACCAATCCCCATAAAAAGCGTCTGGCATATCGGCATAACGCCAAATAATGTCTAAAGCCAAGTTGATCGCATTAAATTCAATGTGCGCTAAAGCATGTAAAAGCGTAGCGCGGCCCTCTGGGGTATTTAGTGAGCGCTGTTTCACCTGTTGCGGGGGCACAATGTCCGGCTTTTGTGGGCGGCCGGGTACCCCCTGACTTGGTTCTTGAATCGCTAAATCTGCCCCTACCTGCCATGGCCCCTGCTGGTGCAGCTGTTTAATGTAATTTGCTTTAGTTTTAGGGTCACTGATCAATAAAGCATGCAGCGCATGCTCACGTAAGTAATCGTATTCCATAGTAAAAAAGTCCGGACGATGCCGGACTTGTTGAAGCAGCCTAAGGGCTATTGCGCCAAGGCTTTATCTAAAATATTTCTTACTGCTAGTAAATCCTGACGGATGCTTTGAAGCTCTGCACCCGATAAACGCACCGCTGCAGCGGCATCTGGCTCAATAGCACCTGTGCCCCCTAAGCGATTACGCGCTCCACCAATCGTGAACCCCTCTTCGTAGAGCAAGTGACGGATACGACGGATTAGCAGGACCTCGTGGTGCTGATAATAACGGCGATTACCACGACGCTTCATAGGGCGTAGCTGGGTGAACTCTTGCTCCCAATAACGCAACACATGGGGCTTAACATCACACAGCTCGCTGACCTCGCCAATGGTAAAGTAGCGTTTTGCCGGAATGGGTGGTAGGTTTTGATTTTCCATAGCATTCATTTCGTTGATCCTTTGTGCTTATTAGTATAAGCGCATTTTGTGCTCAATCCATAACCTTTACTCAAGACCGGTATTTTCTACCGCTGACTTCAGTTTTTGACTGGCATGGAAGGTCACCACCCGACGCGCAGAAATGGGAATCGGCTCCCCGGTTTTTGGGTTACGTCCAGGGCGAGAAGACTTATCTCGTACCTGAAAATTACCAAACCCGGATAGCTTGACTTCCTCTCCCCGCTCTAGTGCCGCGCTAATTTCTGCAAAAAATGCATCCACTAGCTCTTTGGCTTCACGCTTATTGAGGCCGACTTGCTCAAAAATAAAATCGGTTAACTCAGCTTTGGTCAACGTTTTATCTATTTTCATCATCATGACACATTAAGCCCGTTGACGAATTTGATGCGCCTGCTCAAGAGCAACCAGCAGTTTATGCATCGCTTTCTCTACCCGTTCGTCCTCTAAGGTGCTCTCGCTATCTTGTAGCCAGAAACGCATTGCTAGGCTTTGTTCAGCGGCCTGAGCATCGGCTTTCCATACATCGAACAAACGGAACTGTTTCACAATGGTTAATTCGGTATCCGCGGCAATGGTACGCTGCAGCGTATCCACAATATCTTGATAGCTTACTGTCGTACTTAGCCAAAAAGCCAAGTCGCGCTGCACGACAGGCTGACGGGACTGCCGTTGCGGAGCAGGCATCGGTACATTCATCAGTACCTCTGCATCGAGCTCAAATAGCACAGGGGCTGTTTGAATATCAAGCTGTTGCAACCATAAGGGGTGTAATTCCCCTAACCAACCCACAACGCGCTCATCTAGCTCAATACGCGCACTACGACCAGGGTGTAACGCTGGGTGCTCAGCGGCCACAAAACGCAACTGCGCAGCACGCACACCAAACAGGTTCTCTATATCGGACTTCACATCAAAAAAGTCCACCTGCCGTGTTTTTGTCCCCCACTGTTCTGGATACAGAGGCCCCCAAGCGGCGGCAGCTAAACGCATGGGCTGATGCACCCCCGCCACGGTCAAATCCCCGTCTTTGACCGAAGCATCACGCATAAAGACTTTACCTAGCTCAAAAACCCGTACACGCGATTGACGATGACGTGCATTATGCTCAATATTAGCTAACAGCCCACCCAATAAGGATGAACGCATCACCGCCAATTGGCTCGCTATTGGATTAAGCAAGCGAATCGGGTCTTCATTGCCAGCATATTGCTTTTCCCATGCCTCTTCGACAAAGGAAAAATTAATGACCTCTTGGTAATCTAAAGCAGCAATCTGCGCACGGAGACGATGAGGTCCTTTATGGGTTTCTGTTTCCACCACAATATTTGCAGCAGCAACAGGCGCTTGATCAGGAATGCGCTCAAAACCATAAATGCGTGCCACCTCTTCGATCAGATCCTCTTCGATACGCAAATCAAATCGGTACGAAGGCGACGTTACCGTAAACACTTGATCTGCCACCGTAAACTCAAACCCCAAACGTGTAAAAATCTGGGTTACTTCTTCTTCGGTGACGGGAATACCCAAAACACGGCGGCAGCGCGCCAACCGCATAGAAACCTGATGGGGCTCTGGCACATTAATTTTTTGATCATCAATTGGACCGGCTTGCCCCCCACAAATGGACAAGACTAGCTGCGTCATACGCTCTAAGTGCTCTACCACGTGCTCATAATCTACACCACGCTCAAAACGATGGCTCGCCTCGGAGTGGAACTTGAACTGGCGCGCACGGCCCATAATGGCCTCTGGCCACCAGAATGCGGCCTCTATGTAAATATCTTGCGTGGTAGCGGGATCAACGGCACTGTCTTCCCCACCCATAATACCGGCTAAGCTTTGTGGAACGCCATTGGCTGCAATCACCCCTACCTGTTCATGCAGTTCTACCTCTTTACCGCTTAACAGGGTGAGTTTTTCCCCTGCTTTTGCCCAACGAACCTCGAGCCCCGAGGCAATTTTTGCCAGATCAAAAACATGAGTCGGACGACCAAGCTCTAACATCACATAGTTAGAAATATCCACCAACACAGAAACCGAGCGCTGTCCAGCACGCTCTAAACGCTGAAGCATCCAATCAGGCGTTTGCGCTGCCGCATTAATACCTTTTACTATGCGCCCAGCAAAACGCCCACATAAATCCGGTGCCGAAATTGTGACCGGCAAACGATCATCAATCGTAACAGGCACTGGCTCAAAAGAAGGCAGATTTAACGTATCGCCCGTTAATGCTGCTACCTCACGC
>JAAYRP010000046.1 GCA_012518715.1 Alcaligenaceae bacterium
TAATACAATAAACGCCATGATGCTGCGCATTATTGCAGTGCTCCCCACCGTGCTGTAGCGGGCTCAGCGCTTGCCCAGCGCCACGTTTTTCCATCTTGGCAAATCGTGCTCACATAAAACTGGCGCTGCGCCGCAGGCTCATCAGCAGATCTATCCACCACCGAAAACACAACCTCTTTACAGCTTAAGCCCATTCCACCAATCAAACGGCTAACGGTCACCTGCCCATAAGCATCCGGCTCCAAAGGCAGCTGGTGGGCCACCTGCCACTCAGCCACTTGCCCTACGGATAATGGGCTCGCCGCCTGAGCAATCGCATCTTGTTCTTCGGCTCGCGTTTTTCGTTCTAAATATTGCAATGCTGCTTTAGCCCCAGCCTGCACACCCAAACCAATTCCTGTCGCAGCAGCAGCGTTATCCGTGACTTGATTCGCAATGGCGACACCCGCTACCCCTGCCCCTGCGCTCACGCCTTCGCTTAAAAACGAACTACAACCACTTAATAACCACCCTACCCCAAAGATGAAAAATAATAATCTATGCATCCTATGTCCTCAGGCTTTGGCTTTACCGCTGCCAGACAACCTCTAAAATATCTTGTTGTGCTGAAATTAGACTTAGCCAGTGTAGCGAAAGGGAGACGACGATAAGGTAAAAGATCGTAAAGCACACCACCACGTCGCAACAAAGAAAAAATGATACAAACAACATTGACTTGGCATAGCCATTTACCGCTATAATCAGCGCATCAAGGGGAGTAGCTTAGCTCCGTCGCATCGTCATCACGGTAAACCTCGGTTTCCCGGTGCGCGGGTAACGCACAATAGTGAAATGTGGCCTCAACCCACATCGTTACAAGCAAGACCTTGCCACTCAAAGGGCAAGGTGCGTTTACTCCAAACGAAATAGCCTGTCCTTTGTGGGATAGGCTTTTTTATTGTTGGAGTTTTATATGTTGGAATTTTTTCAAACCCTAAGCTGGGCAGCCGTCTTTCAAATCATTATGATCGACATTCTGCTAGGCGGTGACAATGCGGTAGTGATCGCTTTGGCTTGTCGTAACCTGCCGCATAAACAGCGTATTCAAGGCGTACTCTGGGGAACCGCTGGCGCCATTATTCTTCGGGTAGTGCTGATTGCCTTTGCCCTAACCTTATTAACCATTCCCTACTTAAAAATTGTTGGTGCTGTGCTCTTAGCGTGGGTCGCCTTACGTTTACTCATCCCCCATGATGAGGAACATGGCAATATCCAAAGCAGTGTGAGCGTATGGTCAGCAGTTAAAACCATTATCATTGCAGACTTTGTCATGAGCTTGGATAACGTCATCGCGATTGCCGGTGCCGCAAAACTCGCCAGCCCGGATCACCAGCTCGGCTTAGTGATTTTTGGCTTAGTCATTAGTATTCCTATTATTGTCTGGGGCAGCACCCTGATTTTAAAGCTCATCGACCGCTTCCCTGCGATTGTGACGTTTGGGGCGGGCTTATTGGGCTGGATCGCCGGTGGGTTATTAGTGACTGATATTGCCTATATTGAGCATTTTGGTGAGCCCAGCTCTCTTGTGCATTATGGTGCGCAAGTAGCCGGTGCCCTTATCATAGTTGTACTCGGCAAATGGTTAGGGCATCGTAAAAAAGCTGCGGCCGTCGCTTAATACCAAACTGATCCTCTGCTTTTCACACTTGCCCAAAACGCTTTTCGCTTTTTGGGCTTTTTTATCCTCAGGATGATTGAGGTTTTACTCCAAATACCCTACCCCTTGAAAATATCCACCCCCCACCCCATATATAAAAATAAGAAAGATATATTGAATGAGAAAGGAGAATGATCTATGACTAACTTTCCTATTCGCAGTCGTTTTATGAGTGATATTTTTAATGATTTAACCGATGGCTTTTTTATTAAACCCTTACAAGGTGAGCCATTACCAAATCGTATTGCAGTAGATATCACTGAAAATGAAAAAGCTTTTGAAATACAAGCCGAACTACCCGGCGTCAAAAAAGAAGATATCCATGTAGACCTCCATGGCGCTACTGTTAATATCAAAGCAGAAATCAAACAAGAGAAAAAATCTGAAGATAACCGAGTACTACGTACAGAGCGTTATGTAGGCAGCGTGGCACGCCGCTTTGAACTACCCGTAGAAATTGACGTGGATCAAGCCAGCGCCGATTACCAGGACGGGGTTTTAACATTAAGCTTACCTAAAAAAGACACGCGTCAAGGCGCACGCAAGCTACAAATCAAATGATCTTTATATGCCCACCCTCATGGTGGGCATTTTTATGTTACACCACTACTAACGGGGCGCTTTTAACCAGCGCTCAAACCGGCTGGGGTCTCCCCCCGCGGGTACATACCATACACGCTTTACCGGATCCCAACGAGCGCCACGCTGCTTGGCCTGATCTTTTTCAGCAAAGGGTACAACCAAATCAATACGCGGTGTTTTATAAACCGCTTGGGGTTCTCTCACCGTAGGCGCTCCCTTTTGCGCTTGTTGTGCTTCCACACGTAATTGTTGTAAACGCTGCTGCGCCAGCGGCTTCACCTGCTCTAAAGACATGGCTGCTACATAATCACTCACCCAATGGGCTTTGTCAGGAACAAATAAGCTTAATCGCTTTTGCGCGCGCGTTATGGCCACATAAAAAAGATTCTGCTCGATAAGTGCGGGGCTTTGTGCTGAAGGAAACTCGCCTTGGGCTAAAAATGGTAGCAACACATGCTCAAACTCTTTACCTTTGGCCTGAGCCACACAACTCAAATGCAAAGCCACCGGTTGTTGATTGATTTTTTCTCTATCTATACACCATTGATATAAACCATGTAAATCGCTTTGCTGTTGACTGGCCAGATCCATAAAAGCGTCAATGGACTTTTGAATCACTTGCGCTTGATGCTCCAAAACATATAAACGTTTTGCTGTATGTACGGTATCCATTATTGCTACCGCCTCATTTAAAAAATCAAACGCCATATGATGAGGAGCCGAAGATTGCGCTAAAGCTAATATTTTTTCTAAACGTGATACATTTTTAATCGAAGATGTTTTTTTAACTTGATAACGCAAGAAAACAGGTAGTAACTGGGGGCTAACGAGTAAATCTTCCACTACCTCTTCAAACTCAGAGGGTAAAATATCAATTTCAAAAAACAAAACCAATGCGCGCAGCATTTGACGTCGTAAATCTAAACTCACTTCGCCATAATCTTTTAAAGCCAAAGCTAATAAAGCGCGCAAAAATAAAATCTCATCACGCTGCAAATACCCAACCATACCCTCTAAGCGATAGGGAATATTCGCCGCCATCAGCGCATTTTCTATGGCAACCGATTGATGCGTATCACGCAAAAGCACGGCACACGCTGTTAAGGTCCCCCCTTGCTGCACCCATAATTGAATGGCTTGTACAAGCGGTGTGCTCATTGCCGCCCCTGTCATGGCATAGGGGTGCACATGAATCTGTGTAGCCAACGGTAAGGCACTCTCTACTCGTTTTTGCTTAAAAGCTCCCGCCGCGTAAGCCAAATATGGACCATGTCGATAAGTTTGGCTTAAAGGGTAGCGTGCAATCGAATCAAAATACGCTGCAAAGCGCTCATACAGATAAGTGGCCTCGGCAGCTAAGTCCTGATGAATGACCTGATCCTTATCTCCGGCCGCCACCAAATAACTTTGCTGACGTGACATCAATGCCCGCAAAATCTGAAACGCCGCTTCGTTGGCA
>JAAYRP010000297.1 GCA_012518715.1 Alcaligenaceae bacterium
CGGTCTATAAGCGATGAGAATTTAAGTAAAAATGACATAATTTCATACTACAAAAAGCGGGTGCATAAAATTGCAAAAAGTGAACCCCACAATTTTATACGATCGCCGAACCACAACTAAGAAAAAATCCAAAAGGCTAGGGAAAACCACAGTTATGATTTACCCCACTGAATCCCTAAAAAACGTTGGCATAGCTGCATACTGCTCGTGATAGGCAAACCATATTCAGCGGGATAATCCACCCCTGTTAGGTACAAACCATCGGCAGCAAAAGTCGGTGCCGCTCGGCGACGGTCTTTGTGTTGCAATAACTCAGTAACCCACTCTGGCGCTTGGCGCCCCATTCCCACATATACTAGTGCTCCCATCAGATTACGGATCATGTGATGCAAAAACGCGTTAGCCTCGAACTCAAACACAAATAATTCGTGATCTTGATGAATGGTTAATTGGGTTAGCTCGCGTACTGGACTCGCTGCCTGACACTCTGCTGCTCGAAAAGCACTAAAGTCATGCTCTCCTAATAATAATACAGCGGCTTTACGCATCGCACCCAAAGATAAAGGCTGGAAAACCCAGCCTACTTTACCTTGCAACAGCGGGGAGCGTACCCGAGCGTTGCGCAATAAATAAATATATCGTCGTCGCTGCGCCGAAAACCGGGCATGAAATGAGGTGTCAACCGGCTGTGCCCATTGCACTGAAATGCTCGATGGCAATAAGGTGTTTAAGCCACGAATCCAAGATTCAGCCGACCGTTGTGCGCCGGTATCCAAATGCACTACTTGATTAAGCGCGTGCACCCCTGCATCTGTGCGCCCTGCACAAAGCGTTTGTACCGGTTCGGCCAAAAACTGGGTCAGGGCTTTTTCCAATTGATCTTGAATCGTGCGCCCTGAAGGCTGGGTCTGCCAGCCCTGCCAGTTTGTGCCGTCATAGCACAAGCCTAAAGCGATGCGTTGCTTCACTCTTTTATTTCCCTAAACTCTACCTCGTCCAGCGATACCGGGCTGCTCCCTAACGGCCTGTCTTTGACCTGTGTCGAACGATACGGCATGGCTTCAGCGTATTCAACACGACTATGCTGCGCACGCCGCAATAACCATGCCACGATAATCACGGCTAAAACTAAAAAACCCGCCCACCAGCCAAACCAGGAGCGAGAAGCCACGGCTTCGTCGCTGTGGTTTGGCTCTGACGCGATATGCGCCGTTTCATCATGACGGACTGCCGCCAATGTGGGTGCAACTGAGTCGATCGAATCTCGCGCGTCAACAGCAGGTGCTAGGGTCGTATTTTTTGACTCTGAAGCTGATGTAGTCACTGAGTCCAAAGAAAGGAGAGGAGCCTCGAAGGATACGTTGTTTTCTGTGGCGACATCGGCGCGCTCGCTCGAAGTATTTTCCAGCTGTGCCAAGCGTTGCGCCGTATGCGTGATTTCTTGCGCCACAGCCGCTGCTTGGTCTGCCTGCATCGAATCATCATCGGCTCGACTTAACTGAAGGCGATCAGTTGCTGTATCCAACGCTACTGATGTTTTTGTACTGGTTGTTTCTGTCTCGGGCATCGGCACAAGGCTTTGTCCCGTAGCTAATCGCTGGCGATATTCATCAAACCACTGTAAATGACGTTGATATAACTGCTTCGCTTGTTCTGGAGTCATGGCAGCTAAAGTGGCCGCATCAGGTTTTTGTAAGCGAGCCCCTGCACGCAATAAATTCATATTGCCGTGACTAAAAGCATCCGGATTCGCCTGAACAAGAGCGGCCATCATTTGCTGATCGCTATACCCCTCTTGTCGCCATTGGCGTGCAATACGATAAAGCGTTTGCCCTTGGCGCACCGTTAGCATTGAGGGTGCAGAGATGGCCGTAGCAGCTCGAGGCTCGGTCGCCGATACCGTTGGGCTAACCGGAGTCGCCACCGCTACCGTCATCGGCGTAGGCGCCTGACTGGCTAAAACGCTGACTTGATGACGCTGCGTAGAAACCGGTGTTTTCACATCTATCAGTACATCTAGCACCGGTTGAGCGACAGCATGTGGAGACTGCAGCACAATCTGCATAGCATTCGGCTGCACAGCAGGAATTAAATGCGCACTGAGCGAATCCAAGGCCACCGGTGGCGTTAGCCCAGCCTCTTGCCAAGCCGAAAGCGGGGCTATCTGTACCGAAACACGTTGTAATTCTGCCGCACTTAAGTCTTTGAGCTGAACCACAATGCGTAAGGGCTGATCGGGTAAAGAAGTAACCCGGCTATGCCCCAACACAGCCGCCTGAACGCTCAGTGCAGCGAACACTGCCGCTGCACCAGCACTGAGCAAAAATAGCGCCGTTCCACGGCGACAGTGTCTGCGCATGATTTAGAGTTCCCCTAGAGCAATACGTAACATACGACGTAGTGGCTCGGCGGCCCCCCACAATAACTGATCACCTACGGTAAAGGCGCTGAGGTAGTCACCACCCATAGCCAACTTACGCATACGACCCACAGGGATATCTAAGGTACCTGTCACCGCTACAGGCGTTAGCTCATGCATGGTACGCTCACGCTCGTTAGGTATGACTTTAGCCCATTGCGAACCCTGAGCAATAATATCATTGATCTCATCCAGGGGTAGGTCTTGGCGTAGCTTAATGGTTAAGGCTTGACTATGTGAGCGCATCGCCCCAATACGTACACATAAACCATCGATGGGAACATAGTTTTCTGCAGTATGACCAAGAACCTTATTGGTTTCCACCCCACCTTTCCACTCTTCGCGCGACATGCCATTGCCTAAGTCAGAGTCAATCCAAGGGATCAAATTACCACCAAGCGGTACTCCAAAGTGCTGATGATCCAAGTCATCCGCTTTTTGTTTGGCCAATACCTGACGATCTATTTCTAAAATAGCACTAGCAGGATCATCCAATAATGGTTTTACGGCGGCATTGATCTCGCCAAACTGTGTTAAAAGCTCGCGCATATGTTGTGCCCCACCACCGGAGGCCGCTTGATAAGTCATGGAGGTCATCCACTCTACGAGGTTATGTTTAAAAAGCCCCCCTAACCCCATCAACATACAGCTAACGGTACAGTTCCCACCAATAAACTGTTTAATACCGTTTTTTAAGCCTTGATCGATTACATCGCGGTTAATTGGATCCAACACAATGATAGAGTCATCATCCATGCGTAAGGTACTCGCCGCATCAATCCATAGGCCATCCCAGCCAGCATCGCGTAGCTTTTTGTAAACCGCCGACGTGTAATCCCCGCCCTGAGCAGTAAGAATAATCGGTAATTTTTTCAAGGCATCAATATCGTAGGCATCCTGTAGAGGACCCGCGCCATCAGCCCAGCTGGGAGCGGCACCGCCTGCGTTACTTGTTGAAAAGAAAACGGGCTCAAAAAGAGCAAAATCGTTTTCATCGCGCATACGCTGCATGAGCACAGAGCCCACCATACCGCGCCAACCGACTAAACCTACTGCTTTTTTCATGAAAAATCACCTAAATAAATAAAAATGGCGTTTTAACCAAGTGCGTTAAGAACAGCATCACCCATTTCTGAGGTGCCGACCAACTGCGTGCCCTCGCTATAAATATCAGCGGTACGTAATCCTTGTTCAAGGACCGTAGCGACAGCCTGCTCTACTTGCAATGCTTGGGCTTCACGTCCTAAAGAGTAACGCAATAACATCGCTGCCGATAGGATAGTTGCCAAAGGATTGGCTTTATTTTGCCCTGCAATATCAGGGGCTGAACCATGACTTGGCTCGTAAAGCCCCTGATTTGAAGCATTGAGCGAGGCCGAAGGAAGCATACCAATCGAGCCTGTCAACATCGCTGCCTCGTCAGACAAAATATCACCAAAGATATTTCCTGTCACAATCACATCAAACGCTTTAGGCGCGCGTACCAGCTGCATAGCGGCATTATCCACATACATATGGCTTAATTCTACATCAGGATAGTCCTTTGCGACCTCTATCATGATGTCACGCCACAACTGTGAAGTTTCTAGTACGTTGGCTTTATCTACGCTACACAGTTTTTTATTACGCTTTTGCGCCGCTTCAAACGCCACTTTTGCAATACGACGAATTTCTGTTTCCGCATAAAGCATCGTATCAAAGCCCTGTTTATCCCCTGCAAAAGGCCCCTCTTCGACTACACGTACCCCACGTGGCTGACCAAAATAGATATCCCCAGTTAATTCGCGAATAATTAAGATATCCAAACCAGAAACAATTTCAGGTTTAAGGCTCGATGCTTGAGCAAGCTGGGGATATAAAATAGCTGGGCGGAAGTTAGCAAACAAGCCCATGGCTTTGCGTAAACCTAAAATCGCTTGTTCTGGGCGTAACTCGCGAGGCAAATTATCGTACTTCCAATCCCCTACGGCACCAAATAAAATGGCGGCGGACTGCTGTGCTAGGTCTAAAGTTTCTTGGGGTAAAGGATGACCGTGAAGATCATATGCTGCCCCACCTACTGGAGCTTCGACCAATGTTAAATCAGGAGCAACAGCCTGAAGCACACGAGCGGCTTGAGTCGTGATTTCCTGCCCAATGCCGTCTCCAGCTAATACTGCAATTTGTGTCATGAAAAATCCTTTTATCTATCTAAGCAACATTTACGCTAAAGCATCCGCCACTAACCATGGGTGACGTGCTAGCCGCTCGGCTTCAAACTGTTTGATCAAATCGGCTTTTTGTAGTGTCTGACCAATTTCGTCTAAACCGTTTAATAATGAGTTTTTACGTGAAGCATCAATAGCAAAAGACAGCTCCTCGCCAGCGGGGGTTACCACAACCTGACGCGCTAAATCCACCGTTAGCTCATAGCCAGGGAACGCTTTTACCTCGTCAAAAAGACGGGCTACCTGTGACTCGGAGAGCACGATAGGCAACAAGCCGTTTTTAAAGCTATTGTTAAAGAAAATATCCGCAAAAGAAGGGGCAATAATGGCACGAAAACCATATTGCAACAACGCCCAAGGCGCATGTTCTCGACTGGACCCACAACCAAAGTTTTTACGTGCTAATAGTATTGATGCACCCTGATAGCGGTCTTGATTTAACACAAAATCTGGGTTTTTAGGACGTTTATCATTGTCCATCCCGGGTTCGCCATGATCCAAATAGCGGAGCTCATCAAATAAGTTTGGCCCAAAGCCTGTACGCTTAATGGATTTTAAAAACTGCTTAGGAATAATTAAATCCGTATCGACGTTTTCGCGATCTAAGGGAGCCACCAGTCCTTTATGGGTAGTAAATGCTTGCATTTTGGTTCCTTGAATTAGTTGTAGTTACGAACATCCACAAAATGACCCGCGATCGCTGCTGCCGCGGCCATGGCTGGGCTGACTAAGTGGGTACGCCCGCCCATCCCTTGACGCCCTTCAAAGTTACGATTAGATGTAGCCGCACAGCGCTCACCAGGCTCAAGACGGTCTGCATTCATAGCTAAACACATCGAGCAACCCGGCTCACGCCATTCAAAACCGGCCTCAATAAAGATTTTATCTAAGCCCTCTTGTTCTGCTTGTAATTTAACTAAGCCAGAGCCCGGCACAATCATGGCTTGCTTA
>JAAYRP010000298.1 GCA_012518715.1 Alcaligenaceae bacterium
CGATGGCTGGCTATCCATTTTAATTGGTGTGGTGCTTGCCGTGCTGTCTATGCTCGCCGCCCTGTTGCTAAGCCATTGGTTAGGCATGGATTTTGCCCCCCTGCTGTTGGTTTTTTTACCAGGTGGCGCCCCCGAGCTTGGTGTGATGGCCCTGGCTTTGGATATTGATCAAGCGATGGTCACCACCCACCATATGTTGCGTGTGCTCGCTATCGTGGGTGGTATCAGCGTATTACTTAATCGCTTTATTCGTAAACCCTAACGCCAGTAAAGCCATAATAATACGACCGCTCCCAACCCGATGCGATACCATGCAAAAGGGCGATAGGTGTGCTTGGACACAAAGCGCAATACCGCTTTTACTAAAAACAAAGCACTAAAAAAGGCGGCAACAAAACCGACCGCTATCCCTATTGTTTGATCGGGGTTGAGAGCGGCACCGTTTTTATATAAATCATAAACGGTAGCCGCTAGCATTGTGGGCATGGCCAAGAAAAACGAAAACTCGGTGGCGGTTTTACGCTGGATACCGGCAAGCATGCCCCCAATAATCGTTGCTCCAGAGCGCGATGTGCCCGGCACCATGGCTAAGCATTGCGCAAAGCCCACCACCAGTGCTTGTTTCCACGTGATTTCTTCCATACTAAAAGCCGTTGCTTTGGCGGATGTGGCTGTGTCGATGCTTGGGTTCTGAGCATGTTTGGCATAAGCGGGCTTGCGTTCCACCCACAGCATGATTAAGCCACCCCCAACCAAAGTAAATTCAAAAACCAACGGGCTATGAAAGAGCATTTTTATGTATTGGATGGCTAAAGCCCCAATCACCGCAGCCGGTAAAAATGCCAAAATCAAGTTGCGCAAAAACAGCTGTTCTGTTTTATCCCCTTGGATTACCCCTGTTAGCAGCTGCACAATACGCGCTCTAAACAACCAGATCACGGCCAAAATCGAACCAAACTGAATCACGACCTCGAACACTTTATTTTCATCCGAGGGAAACTGAATCCATTCCGCTAACAACAATAAATGTGCTGTACTTGATACGGGAATAAATTCAGTAAACCCTTCTATTATCCCTAGGATCAGGGCTTTAATTAAATACAAACCGTCCGTCATGATGCTTTAGTCCTCTTGTTCCTCAAAGTCTGCTTCTATGCGCTCGCGCTCGATAATTACCGTACCAATACGACGTCCATCGAGCTGCTTGACTGTGAAGTGGAATCGATATGGACCCCATACTAAGTCACACTGATCATCCGGTTTAGGTAAGGTACCAAATCGCTCTAATAAATAGCCCGCTAAAGTAGAGTATTCCTCATCCTCATCCACCAGACCATCAATCTCTAGAACCTGTTCCAAATGATGTAGGTCAGCCGCTCCATCCACCACCCAACGGTTTTCTGCGGTGGCGACAATGTCGGGGATTTCATCTTCGTCAGGGAATTCGCCGGCAATGGCTTCAAAAATATCAATGGGCGTTACCACACCCTCAATCGCACCGAATTCATCTGTCACTAAAG
>JAAYRP010000047.1 GCA_012518715.1 Alcaligenaceae bacterium
CTTAATGCAAAAGGAAAAAGCGATGCGTAGAGGTTTGCGGGTGAGTGGGTTGGTTGGCTTGGTTTGTTTATTAACCGCTTGTGGTAGCCCCTCTGGGCCCACAGCACCACCTGCGGCTGGGGTAACCAATGCGGCGGCTTGTCGTTGGGATCCACAAAGCTGCATGTACGAGGGCTCGTATGAGCCCGGAGAAAAAGAGTTTGCCGAACAGCGTGCTAAAGATTTGAATCGAGCTGCTGCACGTAAGTTACGGCGAGCTAGTTGGTGGTAATGGGGTATTTGGCCCCAATTCGGGCCCCTAGTAGAATACCAAGACAAGCGATAAGCGAACTCAGCGATAGCGTAGATAAGCCACCAAGACCTTGTCCTATAGAGCAGCCCAAGGCTAACACCCCGCCTATGCCCATGAACACAGCACCTAGCGCGTAGCGAGCCATTTGTGTGCTAGTGCTAAAACCCTGTAGTTGCCATTGGCCGCGTACGAGGGCACTGATTAAGGCACCCAGAATCACCCCTAAGACCACGGTGATGCCAAAGCGTAGCTCCATACCCGTAGCTAGCATGCTGTATTGAATGGTGTCTCCAATAGGAAGAATAAAGCTCAGAGACACCACAGGGATTGGGTCAAACGGGTCAGCACCCAGCCAGCCGGTGACAAACCATGCCGCGACCATGAGCAGGCCTATCATAATCCCACCAGCTAAAGCTTTAGTTTTATGAGCGGAGCCGGGGGTTCTAATGGCAAATAACAAAAGACCTAGCACAAGTACAGCGACGCTTAAGTGGCGCATTAGCCCTTGTTGCCAAGGCAACGCCGGCATGTTGAGGCTGGTAGCCTGTGCGAGCGCCAAGCGCAATGGGGCTAAGACGCCGGTTAACGTCAGATAAGCGCTGATACCAAGCACCAAAAGCACGAATAATGAGCGTAGATTGCCTTGTCCAAAAAGGACTAAGGCCCGGCCACCGCAGCTATTGGCGAGCATCATGCCATAGCCAAAAAGAAAGCCGCCTAGTGGCAACAATAACCAGGATATGGTGGGTTGTAGGTAGACGGATTGGGTAATATCCACCCATTGTCCTAGGTAGGCAAGATGTGTGCCCAGCAAAGCTACAGCTAGCGCGATGGCAAAGGCCGCGAGCTGGTCATTGGGTTGAAGCGACCAGCGTTGGCGTAAGCCACGCACCAAACAGAAACCTGAAATTTGGCTAGTGGCACCAAATAGGCCACCAATGAGCAGTCCACTGCTCAAAACGACGGTGGAGGTTGGCATGGATGCTCCTGATGTTAAGCGTGTGGTTTTGTACCCCAAATATCCAATGAGATAGCTTCGTACCAAGCCGCCCCATATTGCGCTTCGCGTCGACGGAAATCCGCATCCGCATCACGCGGGCTAACGCCACCAGAAGCCTCGACCAGTTGGTTGTTATTGACTGCATACAGGTGACCAACAGAGATACCGTAATCTGGGGCGATAAGACTGTAGCACGTGTTAGTAAAGGATGGCTCTGCAGGGGCCTGCCCAGAAAGGGCATTCACAATGGCTGCTGCAGCGACCTTGGCTTGAGTATTCGCCGCAAAACCTGATTTGGGCATGGGTCACGCAATGGTGGCATCACCGACAACATACACATCAGGTACATGTTGCGAGGCAAAAGTGGTCGGGTCAATGGGCACCCATAGGCTTTGGTCGGCCACCCCAGACTGGTGAGCAATCTGTGCTGCCTGCTGGGGTGGAATCACATTCAAAACATCGGCTTGATGTTGATCCCCAAACTCGGTTTCTACAAGGCGTTGCTTCGCATCTACACGTATTACCCGCCCCCCTTGTGACATGGGCACCCATTCGATCATATCCCCGTAAATGTGTTGCCAAGCATCTTGGAATAAAGCTTGTTTAGAAAACGCATCCTTGGCATCAAGAATAAGGATTTTGGATTTGGGTTTATGCTGACTGAAGTAGTGCGCAACCATGCTCACGCGTTCGTAGGGACCAGGAGGGC
Source organism: Alcaligenaceae bacterium (assembly GCA_012518715.1). Classification (GTDB taxonomy): domain Bacteria; phylum Pseudomonadota; class Gammaproteobacteria; order Burkholderiales; family Burkholderiaceae_B; genus Paenalcaligenes; species Paenalcaligenes hermetiae. Next base: position 2,002 of record JAAYRP010000047.1, read on the forward strand.
AACGAAAAGGGTTTTCAGGAGCCACTAAGATAAAAGTCCCCCCATCGGGCATGGCATCAAGCTGTTTTTTGAGTAGCTGCGTTTGCGCTCCGGCCTTCCAAGCATGTGGGGCAAGCTCTGCTGCCGCCTCATCATAGCCTTCGAGCGCATGCCAACGCATATCCACGCCGGGAGATAACAGGAGCTTGTCATAAGTTAAGGAGGCGCCTTGGGCAAGCTGCACGGTTTTTTTATCAGGGTCCACGGCTGTGGCGATATCGTGGATGATTTCAATGCCTTGGGCACGTAAGTCATCATATGAGTGAGCTTGTTGCTCAAAACGTCGTAATCCGCCTAAATATAGGTTGCTAAAGGGGCAGGTGTAAAAAGTTTTGGCGGGCTCGATAAGACGGACATGGATAGATGGGTCTCGGCGCTTAATATAACGAGCGGCTGTCGCTCCACCAAAACCACCCCCTACGACGACGACTTGTGCCGAAGCGGGGCGAGCATAACTGGGAATCGATAATAAAACAGCGCCAGCAGCGGTGGTTTGCCCGACTTGTTTTAACCACTGACGGCGGGAGTAGCCTTGATTCTTTTTCATCTTTGAGACGCCTTATCTGAAACCGGCTCAGTCGGTGCTTGTTGTGAAAAATACTGGGCAAGCGCGCGTAGTTGCGACTCTTCATAGCCCGCGACTAAGCGATGCATAATTGTAGAAGGGGCGCGATCGGCCTTAAAAGCCAGAAGTTGCTCGCGTAGCACGGATTCGGGCTGTCCAGCAATAGTAGGGATGGCGCTGGTGTGGGTTTGATGGCAGTTCACACAGGCACTGGCTTGTAAACGAACATCAAAGGGGCGGGTATCCGCTGTGACCTGGCTGCCCCATAGACCCAATAAGATACTCGCGCCTAGAGTGAATAGGCGCTTATTGTTGATGCGTTTCATCGGTTTACCTCTAGCTCTACGGCACCCGAGACGGTTTGGTTGGCATCATCAACCCACTGCATAGATAGGGTGCCTGATTCACGCGCAACAAAGGTAAATTCAATATAAGGGTTTTGAGAGATCGCCGTTTCGGGTTGCCAAGTAAACAGAAGCTGATCATTGAGCTTGGCTGTAAAGGTATGCACAATATGGCGGGGTATTACATTGCCGTCATTATCTAAACGCATACCACTTTCCATGCGATGTTCGATTAAAGCCCGCACGCGCACAATTTCGCCTGCCATAGGCTTGGCATTACTGATCCAAATACGAGGTTTTGTCATAGAGTCCCTTTTTACATGCCGCAGCCACCAGCGGTGACCGTGATGTGACGCTGTGCCATCAAAATACGACCATCATTCATACGTGCTAAAGCACGGATGCTCTGGCTTTCTATGAGACGCAACCGCACGGCAACTTCGGTGGTGCCTGCTAAAGCCGTGAACTGGAATCGGCAAGCGAGTGGTTTAGGGTTGCTTTCCGCCAATATAATTAATTCTTCGCAAAAGTTTTCGGGGGTGATGCTTTCATCGAAAACAACTTTGACCGGAACCGCGGCAGGGTTATCGCCTAAAACCGGCATATCCAGTTTCAGCCCCGTGGTAATGGGGCTTTGCCCTTGCGTAAAATCATCCAAAATGGCTTTAACTTCAGCGGCAGAGGCTGGACGCAGCAGCTCATTAATTGCGGATTGGGCTCGTAAAGCAGGTGGTAGGAAAGTGGTGCCTAGGCCCAATGCTGTTGCGATTAAAAGCTGACGACGTTTTACAAGATGAGCTGGTGCGACGAGATGGTTAGAGGAAGTCATTGAAGCGGCTCTTAATCCAGTCGAAGTCTTCTTGAACTAAATCGGTGGAGCGAACGTCCATATCGATTTGGGTTTGTAGTACTTTGCCGGTGGCATCGACTTCGTATTCAAATTTAACCGAGATTTCTTCTTGCGGGTCGCCATTGACCATCATATAGCACAAGTTATCGGGCAGAACCGGTACGATTTCTTTGCCTGTTATGCGCTCATAGAGGTTTTGAGAGACAATTTTGGCAATGGCATGAGCCACGTGACCGCTTTTAGGGTAGTGACCAAACTGATCAGAGATCATGCCCATGCAGTCTCCAACAAAGTACACATTGTCATCGCTGTTAGCGGTAAACAGGCGCGGATGCATATCTGCCCAGCCGGTGGGTTTACCGTTTTCGTCTTTACCGATGAGATCAGCATACCAAACCATATCGGAGGCTTGGTGTGGGGGCATGAGGACCGCATCATCAAAGGTGAAGTCACCTGCAGCGGTTTTGATTTTTTTGTTAAAGGGGTCGACCTCTTTGACGACAGCATTGGGCACATGCGTAATGATGTCGGGGTATAGCTCTTCGAAAGCGGCTTTATAGCCTTCGCCAATGGGGGCAATTTTAGGCTTGGGGTCTAAAATAATAATTTTGCCTGGGATCTTGTTTTTTTTGATATGCCACGCCATCAGACAAGCTCGCTCATAAGGAGAAGGAGGGCAGCGATGGGGTGGGGGCGGCAGCGTCATGACAATCGTACCGCCTTTAAAGGCTTTGAGCTTATTTTTGAGTGCGAACATTTCCGCGTTGGGGATATATGCATTAGGAAAATGTTTGCGTGTGTATTCGGCCGCGTACAGGTCATTACCAAACCACGCGTCATACGCATTTCGGATACCACCAGAAAGAATTAAGTAGTCGTAGTCAATCAGCCCATGCGCAGTACGCACTTGTTTTTTATCGCGCTCAAAAGCCGTGACCTCTGTATTGATTAAGGTGTAGCCATATTTGTTGGCGGGCTCGAGCATATCGTGATTGACAAAGTCCGTGTTGACGATATCAACCAACCATTTATTGCTCATTGGGCCAGACCAAAAGGTGGGGTTTTTTTCTAATAACACCACGTCTGCATCGGGGATAAGCTCGGGTAAAAAGCGAGCGGCAGTCATCCCCCCCCAGCCCCCACCACAGATTACGATGCGTGGGCCTTTGCCCCGTCGTGGTAGAAGTTGGGTATTGCTATGAATGGCTAAGGGAGCGGTTAAACCGGTTTTGGGTAGTACCAATGCGCCGAGCGCCAAAGCGGGTGGCGTCAGCATGAAGTGTCTTCTGTTCATTTTTATCCTCGTAGTCATACCATGACACACGTAACGATGGATCCATACTGATCACATCTGGCGTCAGTATAGCTGATTTTTATCAAATAAGGAAAAGTAGGGGGAGAAGCGAAAGATAGGGAGTTTTTATCCGTTGTTGGTTTTGCGAATAGTGCAAAGCTTTTGCTTTTTGCATACTGATGCGACTGGAATTAACACAGGAGGAAGCAATGCAAAAGCCATTACAGGAATCCCAGAAAAAACAGCTTGGCCAAGGGATGGTGGAATACATCATTATTGTAGCCCTCGTTGCCGTAGCCGCCATTGCGGTTTTTCAGCTATTTGGACAAGTGGTGCGTTCCCAGACAGCGGCCATGGCTAAGGAATTAGCCGGTGAGGATGGGACGGCAGAATCTCAACAAGCACAAAGTGCCGCAAACTTAAGCTCAGGGCAAACCGAAAGCAAAAGTCTACAAAGCTTTACGGGTAATGCTGCACAGGCAGGTGGTCAGTAATATGCGTGCTTCACAGCAAGGTCAGGTCTTAGTGCTGGGGCTGTTGTTTGCACTATTGCTAGGCTTGGTACTGCAGCGATTTTTTTATGTAGGACAAGTTAATCAGCAGGTGGTGCGTCAACGACATGCATTAGATGCTGCGACTTATAGCGGAGCATTATTGCAAGCACAGGTGTTGAACTATACCGCGTATATGCAGCGCGCTTATATAGGACACCAATTAGCGATGGCACATTTAATCACCATGGCCTCATGGGCACATTTTGCTGGTACGGAAGCGGTACGGGTTGGGTTACGTAACCCACCCGTCAGTGTGATTGGGATGATGTTTGGACCAGAGCACGCCATAGCTTACCAATCCTCGACATTAGCTGCTGGTTCGACTCAGGAAGCGGGTTTTTATAGAGCTTTAGGGCGTGCTTTTGCCCAGCATGATCATTTCGCTCAGCAGGTAATGAGCCCATCACTATTGCAAATTCGTCAGCAGCTGCCTTTGTGGCGTGAGCAAGTCATGTGGCAGGTGCTCCAAGATAATTATCCGGAGTTTGATCCTAACCAATTAAAACAGCAGATGCAGTTGCATATTCATGATGAAAGCTGGGATGGTTATACCGTCTGGGAGCCAGGGTTGAGCTTGCGTCCTTGGTTGCAGGAGCTAATGAAACATTATGCGTTTTTGCAGCCACGTAATCATACGAAAAAAAATACGTGGGTCGTGGATCCACGTTGCCCTCACAAGCGTCATGAATTACGGCGGCGTGGGCAAACACAGTTGGATGAAAAGGGCTTGTGGCATGCAGAGGATACGCAGTCTTACCATGCTTTACGCTCCAATCGTTGGATTGGCTGCTATCACAGAGAATACCCAATGGGGTGGGCTTGGTTACCGAGCCACGCTCAAAAAACCTCAGCAACAGAAGTGATCGACGATCCACCAGAAAATTTCTCTCAGCAGGACTTTTGGCGTTGGGTAGAGCAAAACACGAACTGGAATATTTTTTCAGGAAATAGTAATCCATTAGCGGCATCGTGGGCGAAAAAAGATCAAAAAACGTGGCAAGGGAAAGGGCTGGCTGCATGGTTACGTGTGCAAGAAAAGCCTTCTTCATTGGCATTTAGTACAGAGTTAATTTGGCAAAGCCCCTATGGTGTAACAATGAGTAGCCGCAGTGGTGCAGAAAGCTATTTTGTGCGCCCTCATCCTCGTCAAGACAGAAAAAAAGAGAAATCGAATTTGCTCCATGCCTTTTGGCAGGCGCGTTTGCAGCATCGCCATTGGTTAACGCCATTAGGAATAGGAGGAAAAGATGAATAAACAGCGAGGGCAAGCCATGGTGGAAATGCTGGTGGTTGTGGTCATGGTGTGGTTGCTGATTGCGGCAGTGATGTGGTTACAACGCTGGCAGCAAATTAAATTACAAACACAGCATCATGCCGCATTGAGTGCGTTTCGCTTTAGTCAGGGGTGGGAGTTGGGGGCGAATCAACCGGTATGGCAACCCACATATCACGAGGGTTTATTAAGTCCAATTGCACATGAATGGCATGCCAATGCACAGCCTCTAGGTGTGATGTCAATCTTACCCAGCTTTATGCAGCAAGCACAAAGAGAAGGTCTGTTTGCTCAGTCACAGCGTTGGCGCTTTTCTACGGTGGTATCGGATAGTGGCTGGTTGCCAGCGGCTTGGGCACAGAAAAAACCGTATTTTCTCAGCGAGCTAAAACTAAGTAGTCAGACAAGTATTTGGGTGGGGGCGGGGCATGCTTTATCGGATGAGGATATGGTGCAGCGTATTGAAAAAAGTGATTCTTTATGGGGGACAGCAGTGCACTCGCAACGTTTGGTAAGAGGGTGGGAGACACGTTTACAAGCAGTGGATCGCCCTTGGGCGCGTGCATCGCCTCAAGTCGACTGGTTACGTCCTTGGCAGCATGATTTACCGATGTTTGAGTATGAATAAGGGCAAGTTATGTGGCGATGGTTAGGGATAGGGCTGCTATGGCTGCTAGCTCCATTAGCACAGGCTCAGTTATTGCCCGCTTTGGCACACATGCCTTGGCAGTGGTCTGAAGTCGAGTCATGGCTATGGCAAGGGCAACGTATTCAAAGTCAACAGTTTAGAGCGCAAGCAACAGCAGATCAGGTAGTGCATATATTGCAAGAGCAGTTGCAAGAGAGCTTTTATTTACAACGTACAAAAGCAGCATGGTTAATCTCATTTCAAAAGCAACAAGCGCACTATATGGTCATGCTCACCCAGCAAGAAGAGCAAACAGAAGGTTGGGTTTCTGTCTGGAACTGGGAGCTAACGACTCCCTTAGTGACACCTTTTATATTGCAAGGCTTAGTAACACAGATATGGCAAATGCAGTGGGAGCAGTCCTGGCCTCAGTATGTTATGGCGAAGCCGAAAAGCGCTTATAGCTGGAGTCACTTTGTTAAACGCTTATATCAGACCGTGTCTTTAGGACGAGTTCGCTGTGCTACCGACAGGTGGTGTGAGTGGCAACAAGACCTGTATCAGTATGTTATTTGGAACGAGGGTGAGTTTTGGCATTTGGTTTGGTGGCCACTGACTAAAAAGGAGTGATCAATGAGACTTTTTCGTTTAGGTGCTCACCATAAGTTTTTCTTATGGGCAGGAGTGGTGTTCTTAGGAGCTGGGGTAGCGGTTTGGGCTGGGTATCGGCATTTAGAGCAACAGCGTTTGCTGTTAGAGCAAAAAAATCGTCCTGTTTTGATTGAGCGGGTTGTCGCTGCACAGGATTTACCAGCAGGAACGGTTTTACATGAAATGCATTTAGCTGTTCGTGCTTTTCCTCAACAGTCTATACCTGCTGATAGTGTGACGCCGGAGCAGTATACACGGCTTCTGGGAATGGTATTACGCGGTCCTATTAAAGCGGGCGATATGGTTTTGGGGGTTCACACTGTAGCGGCGACAACAGAGCATTTTTCAGCACGCTTAGCAAATGGAAGAAGAGCTGTGACAATGCCAGTGGATCAAATTAATGCGCTGGCCGGATTGTTACGAGCAGGTGATCTGGTTGATTTGTATGTCAGTTTCGATCATCAGCGTCGTAAAGTGACAGCCCCGTTGTTGCAAGGGGTATTGGTACTAGCCACTGATGACAGTACGGATCAACAAGGAGGTACAGGAAGCTATGCGACGGTGACTTTAGATTTGAGTCCAGAAGATGGGGCTAAGTTGGTGGCTGCTCGTCAAGTAGGCATGATCACCGCGATGTTACGTAATCCACATGATATGCATTTATCGGATAAGGCGGTACGTGGAGATTTAGCGACTTTATTGGGCTTGTCTACGAGCGCTACAGAATTTAAATCTGTGCCTGTCATTTATGGAAATAAAGTACCGCGACAGATACGTGCCACAGATGCTAAGCCAGCAGCAGTGCGTGAGGCGGTTGTAACCATTCCCACAGCTGAGCAGCTGAGTTATCTACAGGAGTGATGCGATGAAGCCATTTCGTCTCTTGTTTTTTCTGTTGCTTGGGGTGTATTGGAGTACTAGCTCAGGAGCGCAGTCAGCCACACATTGGTTGTTACATATAGGGGAAATGCGCATTATGGAGATCCCTGATGTGGCGCGTGTGGCTGTGGGAGATGGTCATGTTATTAATGCGGTGACCTCCGACGATAAAGAGGTATTAGTGTTTGCTCGTAATCCTGGAGCGAGCACATTAACGGTTTGGACTCAATCAGGGGGGCACCGGACTTTTTATGTAGAGGTTAAAGAGCCGATGCAAACCCAAGCTGTGCATGAGTTAAAAGAACTATTGCAACGTATACCTCAATTGCAGGTGAGTGTTGTTGGAGATCAAGTAGTAGTAGAGGGTGCACAGTTAACAGCCACGCACCGACAGCAGCTCGAGGAGCTGAAAAAGCGATATCCCCAAATCTTAGATCTAAGCCATACCATGTCTTGGGAGCCGATGGTGTTACTCGACGTTAAGGTTTTAGAGATTCCTAGAAATTTGATGCAAGAGTTAGGCGTACGATGGGCTGATCAAAGCGAGGGTGGTTTGCATGCAGGGCTGGCTTGGGATGGAGGTAGCGCTAAGCTGCTCGATAGACCGGGCGAGGTAGTCATGCCTTTACCGTATCAGCCTGGAGCGATGGCAGGATATTTTGGTTTGAATGCCTTGTTAGCGGCTCGTCTTCAAGCGTTAAGCCAGACAGGACAGGCCGTTGTACTTGCTCAACCTCAGCTATTAGCACGTAGCGGGGCTACCGCTGAGTTTTTAGCGGGTGGCGAAGTGCCTTACTCCACTACGGATCAAAATGGAAATGCGAATACGTCGTTCAAACCGTATGGGGTTTCATTAAAAATAACGCCTTTTTTGGAAAGCTCAGGAGCGGTGCGTTCCCATGTGGATGTAGAGGTCAGCTCTATTGATCCGAGCTTATCTATTCCTACGGGCCCTTCATTAAAAACGCGTCGTGCTAGTACAGAGTTTAATGTGCAGTCGGGGCAGACTTTAGTATTAGCAGGGTTTATTTCGCGGGATATGGCTGAGAATGCGTATCGAGTCCCTGGTCTGCATCATATTCCTATTTTGGGGCAGCTTTTCCAATCTAAACGTTATCAACGCAATGAGACTGAGCTTGCTATTTTTGTCACGCCGTACTTGGTGGACGCTCAGCATCAATCCTTACAGCAACGAGTTAATAGTGCTCAACAGATGATCAATGAGCACTTTATTGCCCCAGTTTTAAATCATCCTATCGAAAACCCAGTTTCTAAGGTCGCGACGATCGGGTGGAATCCTTGGTTGGGAGCGGGTTCACAATGGCAAGTAGCAGAGGAGCAATATGCAGTTACACCTTGATTTGTGCTTTCAAAATGGCCATCAAGAACAGCGTCAGCTGTCCGTGCCAATAACAATAGGAAAAAGCAGTGATAACGACGTGGTAATTGGAGGTTGGCGGGTGATGAAAGAACACGCCCAGATTTTTCTAGAAGGGCAGGCGCTCTATATTGAGGATTTTGGCACATTGGGTGGAACGGTAGTAAATCAAAAGCGAATTAGTCGCTATGGTCCTCTCAAAGTAGGTGACGAGATTATTATCGGGGCGTGTTTAATTACTGTTCTGCGTATTGTGGAGACAGAAGTATTAACTTCAGTGAGTAATACACCTTCTGTCATGCCGCATAGGGAAGTCCCAGATCGTCATGCTCAGCAAAAGCTACGGCAGCTACAGTCATTTTTACATCAGCAGCTAGTTCAAGAATTGGATCTGCGACGTAAAGATATTGAGGCGCTGTCAGATACGCAATTACGAGAGCAGGCGCGTGTGCATTTGTTGCGCATTTTAACTGAGCAGTCAGAACAAAGCTGGCCGTGTTCACAAGAACAGCTGATCAATTTGGTTTTAAATGAGGCCATAGGTCTAGGGCCATTAGAGCCTTTACTTGCCGAGGAGGATATCACGGAGATTATGGTGAATGGTTTCGATCAGATTTATGTGGAACGAGGGGGTAAATGTGAGTGGGTGTCTGCGTCGTTCAGTAGCGAAGCCGCTCTATTAGCCATTATCGAACGCATTGTGAGTCCTTTAGGTCGGCGTATTGATGACTCCTCACCCATGGTGGATGCGCGTTTAAAAGACGGCTCTAGGGTAAATGCAGTGATTGCACCGGTTGCTATTCACGGCCCGTGCTTAACTATTCGTAAGTTCAGTCGGCACCGCTTGGACTTAGCGCAGCTTCAGCAAAAAGGGGCATTGAGTGCAGTGATGGCGCAGTTTTTACAATATTGCGTTCAACATAAAAAAAATATGGTTGTTGCTGGCGGTACAGGTAGCGGTAAAACCACTTTATTGAATAGTTTGTCGAATTACATTCCAGATCATGAGCGCATTATTACCATTGAGGATGCAGCAGAGTTACAGCTAAAGCAGGGCAACGTAGTTAGTTTAGAGGCTCGCCCTGCAAACAGTGAGGGTAAAGGATTAATTACGATCCGTGATTTGGTACGTAATGCACTACGAATGCGTCCTGATCGTATTGTGGTGGGCGAGTGTCGTGGGGCTGAAGCCTTTGATATGTTGAGTGCAATGAACACCGGGCATGAAGGTTCATTAACAACGCTTCATGCCAATAGCCCACGAGATGCTTTAGCTCGTTTAGAGACACTTATTTTAATGGCTGGTATGGATTTACCTTTGCATGCTGTTCGGGAGCATATTGCAAGTGCGCTGCATTTAATCATACAGCAAAGTCGTTTACAAGACGGGAGACGGGTCATTAGCCGGATTAGTGAGATTACAGGCATGGAAAGTGGGCGTATTCAGATGCAAGACTTGTTTGTATTTGATCCAGCACGACACACTTTTTATGCCACTGGGGTGATGCCTTTGTGTTTTGGCGATATGTTGAACTCAGTGCCAGCGGAGTGGTTCATGCCTACATCAGGAGAGTGTTATGTGGCTAGTGCTTAGTTTAATGGCTTGGGGGGCCGTGGCGGTCTTAGGGTTACTTTACCTACCGCAATTGTGGCGTTATGGGCAAACTTTAAAGCAGTATTTTTTACAGCGCTCAGAGCAAGATCTTGCAGCCCGGTTTGTTTTTATTCAAGGGCATGCACTGGCACCATTGTTTTGGGTGTCTTTAGTGGTGGGGGCAGGGCTGTTTGGTTGGGCTACTGGTTCTTGGTGGTGGATGCTTATGGGGGCGATGTTGAGTGTAATGGTCTGGCCGTTAGCGCTACGGTGGTGGAAAAAGCGGCGCTTACAACATTATGAAAAACAGCTGCCTGATTATTTGTTGGCGTTGGCTGGAGCGTTACGCGCTGGTAGTAGCTTGGCTGTGGCTATGCAACGCATGACACCATTGTGTCATGCCCCTTTAGTGCAGGAACTAAGCCTAGTTTTACGTGAGCAAAGAATGGGAGTAGCGCGAGATGAAGCGTTTGCTAGGTTGTATGCGCGTATGCCTTGCGAAGGAAACAGCCTACTGCGATCGGCGCTGGCAGTGGCAGGACAAAGCGGTGGGGGGTTAGCTGACTTGCTTGAATCCATGGCGCATACGATTAATCAACGGCTGTATATAGAGGGCAGGATTCGAGCGCTTACAGCCCAAGGGCGAATTCAGGCTTGGGTGATGGTGGCATTGCCTTTCCTGGTAGGAGCCGCTTTATATGTGTTAGACAGTGCTTTGATCGCGCCTTTGTGGCAAGAAGCTTCGGGGCGCTGGGTGCTATTAACCATTATTGTGTTAGAAGCACTTGGGTTGTGGTTCATTTATCGTATCGTAAATATCCGTTTATAGAGGGGCAGGATGTGGTTGGGAATTAGTTTGGCTTGTGCTTTTATAAGCTGTGGGGTGTTGTTGTGGGGGCTATTTAGACCTTTGTGGGCTAGACCTAGGCAGGATGCGGTATTGCCAAAAACTTGGTGGTCGCCGTGGTGGCAAGCTTGGATTGAGATTTGTCGTCCTTTTTTTAGTTGGCGCTATCGGTTGCGTTTGCAGCGGCTTCTTCGTTTAGATGAAATACAAATAGAGGTGTTTTTTGCTAGACAGTGTGCTGGAGCCATGCTGGGGGCGTTAGTGGGGGTGCTAGTTGGGGGGATTTGGATGGGGGTTATAGGTCTAGGGTTAGGTTTTTACCTGCCTATATTAGGATGGCAGCGACGTTTGCGTTTACAACAACAGCAAATGCAGTATGACTTTCCTTTTATGCTGGACTTATTAACTTTGAGTTTAGAGGCTGGTATGGGGGCATGGATGGCATTACAACTCTGCGTACAGCATTTGCCTGACCAGGCTTTACGCGCTCATCTACAAAAGGTGTTAGATGAGTTGCGCACAGGGGTACCAAGGGATGAGGTTTTAACACGGCTAGCTAATCAAGTGGATTTAGATGAAATGCAGGCTTTTGTTGCGGCCTGGCAGCAGTCGTTAGATATGGGGGTGAGTTTAGGGCCGTTATTGCGACAGCAAGCACAGCAACGGCGCCAAGAGCGTTTTCTGCGAGCTGAAAAAAAAGCCATGGAAGCCCCGGTGAAAATGCTTTTTCCTTTAGTCACTTGTATTTTTCCATGTACGTTTTTAGTTATTGGTTATCCTTTGGTATTTCAATTATGGCACGCTTTTTAGCATCTGATCCGTTATGGATACAGACAGGGGTGCGTCTTTATCAAGCTCAAGGTATGTGGGCACGTTTGTATGGTTGGCATGTGTTTACTTATCCACAGCACGCTTTGTATTTTGCTCATTGTCGTGCTGTCCAAGGGATTGGGCTAAAACAGCCCTTATGGGTCGTATTTGTGGATAGGGAGGGCCGACCACTGCGGACCTGGCAGCGTTTACAGTTCGTATGTAGCTGCTGGGATAAACGGGCGCATGGTGTAATAGAAACGGCAATTTCTAATACAAAAAAGCGCCATCAATTGTGGATGGCGCTAGCACAACATGGAATAGCTCAGACTATACCTTGGCGGGTAAATTGTTTTGGCCAAAGACGCTGCGATAAATAGGATAAAAGCTACTGTACAGAAGGGCCATTACAATCAGGTTAACAGGGGTAATCAGAAAATGGGCTAGGCTTGCGTCGGTGATATGTAGCAAAAGCGATGCGAGCCATTGCATTGCCATATAAATCAAAAACCAGCAAAAACCAAATATCAGCAAAGCCCCTTTATTACGCCAACATGCCACCATGGAATAAAACAGGGCTTTTTTCAACGGAATATGATGCCAGCCCATAAGCGCCGGGGCATGCCAGAATAAAATTGAGATACCTGCATAGAGGATCCCAAAGAGCATAAAGGGGGCTTTGACGACTTGCATTAGCGCGTCAGGGTCGATGTTGTCTTGTTCTAACACGGGCAGAATATTGTTAGTAAAAGGTAGCACTGCAATAAACCCAGCTAGCGTACAGCAAATTAAATAAGCAATACCCAAGCGTATCATTGCTTGTTTAACCGGCGTGGTGCGTAGAGGCTCTAGCCATAGACCTAAAGGGGTGGGTTGGTTGCGCTCAATACGTACACAGGCGTTAAGGGCAACAAAACCCAATGTTGGGGTCAGTGCAATTAATGTCAGTTGGCCTAAGATAGGGATTAAATAGCTTAGGTTAATCAGTAAGCTAGTCATTAAACTCCAGAAAAGCATGGTCATAGGTTGGCGCTTAAACAACGCCCAACCTTGTAATAACCACGCCCAACCGTAACTAGCGGGAAGACGTGCAGCCTGCATGAATTATCCTATGAGTTCATCCAAAGAGATTTGTGGTTGACGACGTGCTTGAAGTACACGCTCAAAATGGGTGGGGTCATGGGGTTTTAAAGTCTGCGCAGGGCGAGGCAGATAAAAATCATATAAACGTGACACCCAAAAACGCAGGGCTGCGGCTTGTAAAACCAGTGGCCATGCTTGCTTTTCTGCCTCGGTAAAGGGGCGGATTGCGTGATAAGCGCCTAACCAAGCTCGAAGCGGTTCGAGTAAAAAGGTACCCGTGTCGCGCTCGATACACCAATCATTGACGCTGACAGCAATATCAAAAATCCAGGTATCACAGCCCGCAAAATAAAAGTCAATAAAACCACCCATTACGGGGTGTTCAGCTGTACCGGCAAAGAGTACGTTATCTCTGAATAGATCACAGTGTGCCGGACCAGAGGGGAGCTGAGCATACAGCTCGCTGGCAAAAAAAGCTTGTTGTTCTGTTAGTACTGTGGTGATGAGCTGGTGTTGCTCGGCGTTTAAAAAAGGCAAGATAGCAGGAATAGTTTGTTCCCACCAAGGTAGACTACGTAGATTGGGTTGTGTCAGGGGAAAGTCTTGAGCGGCTAAGTGGGTTTGAGCCAGTGTTTGTGCTGCTAGGGCACAATGTTTTAGGTTCGGTTCGGGCACATAGCTGCCATCTAAACGTGTTACGATCGCGCAGGGTTTATCATGCATACGCGTCAAACGCTGTCCGTTTTTTAGCGTTTGAGGAGAGGGCACAGGAATACCTTTTTCTGCTAGGTGGTGCATGAGCTCAATATAGAAGGGCAGCTGTTCAAAGGTCAGTACCTCGAACAAGGTCAATACATATTCCCCGGTGGTGGTGGTAAGAAAATAGTTGGTGTTTTCAATACCGGCGCTGATACCCCGTAAAGAAACCAGTTCACCCAGATTATAATGTTGCAATAGCACGCGCGCATCGGCGTCGGTAACAGGAGTAAAAACAGCCATGTTGTTAAAATGATCAATAAAATAAGAGCATTGAGTACGACAGCATGGATTCTGTCGCCGTGATGAATAAAAGTCCAGTATAAAGCCTATTTAGGCCGGTGGCTTTTTGATTGATTAAATAGGTTAGTTGTGAGTCTACATGCAAACATGGCTTTGAGCCAAATAGATCCGTTACCTGCACCAAGCCCGTGGGCGCTTTGTGTGGCCCCAATGATTGATGTTACCGACCGCTATTGTCGGTATTTTCACCGGCTTTTAGCGCCACATGCGCGTCTTTATACCGAAATGATTACTACTGGTGCGTTAGAGTATGGTGATGTGGCGCGGCATTTGCGTTTTGATCCTTCTGAGCACCCCGTGGCTTTGCAGTTGGGCGGGAGCGATCGGCAGGCCTTAGTAAAAAGCGCGAAGCTGGGCGAGCAGTGGGGGTATGATGAAATCAATTTAAACTGTGGCTGTCCTTCGGACCGGGTGCTCAAAGGCTCGTTTGGGGCAATATTAATGAGTCAACCGCTTTTGGTCGCCGATTGTCTTAAAGCGATGCAAGATGCGGTTTCGATACCTGTTACAGTAAAACATCGCTTAGGCTTGGATTACGAAGACTCATACAGCTTTGTGCGTGATTTTGTAGGTATCCAGTACGAGGTGGGGGTACGGGTTTTTATTGTGCATGCGCGTAATGCTGTGCTTAAGGGCTTATCGCCTAAAGAAAATCGTGATATTCCGCCGTTGCGTTATGATTATGCGGCGCAGTTAAAAACGGATTTTCCAGAGGCTACCTTTGTTTTAAATGGGGGCATCAGTACGGTGGCACAATGCCAAACGCATCTTCAAACTTTTGATGGGGTCATGATTGGCCGGGCGGCTTGGCATACTCCTGCCGTGCTTGGACAAATGCACGATGTGATATGGCCTCAAGTCACTCGTCTAGACGAAGAGGCCGTCTTAGCGCGGATGTATCAGTATTTAGCACAAGAACTCCAAGCTGGTACACGCCCACGTCAGATTACTAAAGCCATGCTGGGTTGGGCGCATGGCAAACCGGGCGCACGCCAGTGGCGGCGTCATTTGTCTGACCCAGCGCAAATGGCCCGAGCCGATGCCAAGGTGTTGCTCGAGGCCTGGGATTTATTACGGTCGACTACTGGGGCTGACTAGCTTCTACACAGAGCAGTTGGATGAGGTCAGCGGCAGCGATAGCTCGGCTTAGGGGAGCACCCTGACCCGCCCAGTAAGCGGCAAAATCGGTATTGTTGTGCTGCAGGGCAGCAGCGTGCAGTGCTTTGCCGGCGCTATAAGCAATAGGGTAATCAGGCACAAAATCTGCAAAGGTGGCAATTTCAGTATGCATACGGTTTTTTAGACCACGAGCAGGGCGCCCTGAAATAACCGAGGTAACGTCTGTGTTTAGGCTGCGTGCACTAAGTAGCTGTGCGCGATAATGGGAGTCAGCCGCTGATTCGGGGCAGCTGATAAAAGCCGTGCCCAGTTGTACGGCGTGAGCACCGAGCTTTAAAACGGCGGCAATTTGTTGTCCCGTCATCAAGCCCCCAGCAGCGATAATAGGTAGCTCGATATGGCGCGTTAATAAGCTTAGTAATGGTAATAGGCCCAGTTGCAAATCCTCGTTGGGGTCAAAGACGCCGCGATGCCCACCCGCTTCGAAACCCTGTGCAATAATGCCGTCTACCCCACTATGGGCTAAGACTAAGGCCTCAGAGAGTTGCGTGGCACAACCCCACACCACGATGCCAGCGCGTTGGAGCTGTTGGATGACATGGGGCTCCGGGATCCCAAAATGAAAGCTCACAATAGCAGGACGTTCCTCGCATAACATGGCGATGAGCTCGGGGTTGTGTTGAGCAGTAACATAAGGGATAGAGAGGCTTGAGGGGGGAGCTACCCCGAACTCGGCGAAATAGGGTTCAAGGATTTCTAACCATTTTTGCTCTGCGGCTGGAAAGGGCGCTACGGGTTGATGACAGAAAAAATTGACATTAAAAGGACGAGCAGTGAGCGCTTTAAGGGCGTGAATCTGTTGGCGCGCCTGCGCGATGGAGAGATGGCCTAAGCCCAGTGAGCCTATACCGCCAGCATTACAGACGGCTGCTGCTAAGGCAGGTGTGCTGACACCGGCCATTGGCGCTTGAATTAAAGGGATTGGTAATTCAAAAAAATCACACCATGTTGCCACGTTTCGCTCCTTGTGCAGTAAAAAGCCCCAAAGTAACTTGGGGCGATGGGTTATTCAGCAAGCGTGTCGGTTGGCCAGTCTCGGATATAGGCTTTAAGCATATTGTTTTCAAACTGCTGTGCCTCGACTAAGGCTTTGGCTAAGTCATAAAAAGAAATCACCCCTAGCAAAACAGGACCATCCATGACGGGGAGATAGCGAGCATGTTTAGCTAACATAAGGCGCTGGACCTCTTCAGCGCTGGTGTTTGGGGTGACGCTGATGGGGGCATCATCCATAATGCTGCGGATGGTGAATTCATGGCCGGCAACGCCTTGTTGGTGTAGATGGCGAATAATTTCACGAAAGGTCAGCATGCCGACAAGCTCACCGTGCTCCATAATGACAAGAGAGCCGACGTCTTGGGCGCTCATGGTTTCAATAGCCTTAGTGAGTGGGGTGTCAGGCGTAGCGGTATAAAGAATATCCCCTTTTACACGTAAAATTTCACTGACTTTGAGCATAGTTAACTCCTTGGTGTTGTGTGGGTAACAGCATGTTTTTTTGTATTTGTTGACTCAATTGATGAAATAAGTCGGATTTTTCAAATAACGTTGAAAGAGTGATTGACGGGTTAGCTAAGGTAGCGTCAATCAGTTTCACCATACATGTGGATGCAGGTGTATCGGCTTGATGACGATCAAGGAGAAAGGCATCCACTAAAGGCGCCAAGGGGGTGATGGCTGGATCACAGGCTAAAACCCATTTCTCATTTTCGTTTTCCATGGTGTTTACCACAAAGCCCATTTTTTTTAGGGATTTTAGCAAAGAGGATAGACTTGCTGGGTCACGCTTTAAGTAGTTGCTGATCTCATCGACATTCATGCCATTAGGCAAAGGCGTGCGCTGTTGCCAAAGCAGCTGCAAAAGAGAAAGCGCATTGACAAAGCTTGCACCAGCATGTTTTGTGCTTACCCAGTTTCGTCGGCGTAAGTTTGGCATAATCGCAACGAGGCTAGCCCCAAGCAGGACTACCATCCACGATAAGTACATCCACATTAAAAAAATAGGTAATGTAGCAAAAGCACCATAAATCAAAGTATACGTGGGAAATTGAGTTAAATAAAAGGCAAAACCTTGTTTTAGTACTTCTAGTGCAAAGGTGGTGGCGATACCACCGATGATAGCGTCACGCCACAGGACTTTACGGTTAGGCACATACACAAAAAGCGCACTAAAGGCGAGTGCGGTTAGGGCAAGAGGAATAGCGGAGAGGGCAAATGAGGCCAATACAGATAAATTGCCAATATAACCGAGGGACTCCCTAGCTAAAATCGTACTTGCCCAGATGCTTGCTCCAGCCACAATAGGCCCTAAGGAAATGATTGCCCAATACACAAGAATCCGTTGCGCCAAAGGGCGTTGTTCAGAAACGAGCCAGATCGCATTGAAGGTTTCATCAATGGTCGATATCAGCATAATGGATGTGACAATTAAAAATAAACTCCCGACTGCGGTTAAACTGGACGCTTTGGCCGCAAATTGATTCAGGTAGTCCATGATATTTTCTGATACGGCCTCGGGCATTAGGTTCGAAGTTAAAAAACCTTGTAATGCTTCGCGAAAATCATCAAACAAAGGAAAAGCCGTAAATAGCGCCAAAATAACGGCCAGTAACGGCACAATAGCTAAAATCGTGGTAAAGGTAAGGCTGGATGCTACCTGAGTAAGATTACGTTGCAGTAAGCGCTTTAAAATAAAAGCAGCACTGTCTTTAGCATTGTCCCACCACGACCTTTGTGTTGGTGCTGTGGTATCGACGCGGGGCGCTGGTGTAGGCATATGTCTAAACTCCAGACAAAAATGGATGCGATTAAACCGTTAAGTTAAATCATCATAACAATATGAAACCTCAATTAAACCCTATTTTGTATCGAGTTGCTGCCGTTGCTCTCGTTGGCTTAATCATTCTTTGCCTTGTTTGGGAGCTTTTTGTGGCGCCAGTGCGCCCGGGTGGATCTTACTTAGTATTAAAAGTGATTCCTTTATTGTTTCCTTTACGAGGGGTGTTAAAAGGAAATATTTACACCTTGCAGTGGTCCTCTATGCTGGTGTTGCTTTATTTTATGGAGGGAGTGACGCGAGCATGGTCGGATCCAAACCCTACATCTGTCATGATGGCAGGCATAGAAATTGTTTTGTCTTTTGTTTTTTATCTTTGTGCGTTGTTTTATTTATGGCCTGCAAAAAAAGCAGCAAAACAGCGTAAAAAAGCCACTCATCAACGGGATGCATAATGGGATTATTTGACGGACTGCGAACGCAGAACCATTTTGCGAGCTTAGGCTCTGCTTTTTATACACGGTTAGCGCCGCAAGGGCTAACAAACCCAACGTTACTGCATGTGAACCCAGCGGTTGCTAAAAAGCTAGGCCTGCAGGCGGAGCAGATCCAGTCGGAGTTGTTTTTAGGCATTATGTCAGGCAATGAGCCATTGCCTGGCGGGGACACCTTAGCGGCGGTGTACAGTGGTCATCAGTTTGGCCATTGGGCGGGGCAGCTAGGTGATGGGCGTGCGCATTTGTTGGGGGCGATTCAAACTGAGCACGAGGTGTTAGAGCTACAGCTAAAAGGCTCTGGATTAACCCCTTATTCTCGGATGGGTGATGGGCGCGCGGTATTGCGCTCTTCATTGCGGGAATATTTAGCTAGCCATGCCATGCAGAACTTAGGGATACCCACCACAGAAGCATTGGCGATTGTCATGTCAGAGGATCCGGTATACAGGGAAACTAAGGAGACCGCGGCCATTGTGTGTAGAGTGGCCCCTAGCTTTGTCCGTTTTGGTTCTTTTGAGCATTGGTTTAATCACCCTAAGCAGCTACGCCAATTATTGCATTATGTAGTGGATTATTTTTATCCAGAGTGTGGCACACCGGGCTTGACGCCAGATGCAGAGTTGGCCTTAGCGCTATTACGTGAAATTGTACGACGTAGCGCACAAATGGTTGCGCATTGGCAAACGGTGGGGTTTTGTCATGGGGTCATGAATACGGACAATATGTCGGTATTAGGATTGACCATGGATTATGGACCTTATGCTTTTATGGATGCTTTTGCCATTGATTATATTTGCAACACAACCGATAGCGGTGGACGTTATGCTTGGTATAAGCAACCCAGCATAGTGCATTGGAATTTAGCACGCTTAGCGAGCTGCTTTTTGGATTTGTGTACAGAGTCTCAATTGCAAGAAGTACTGGGGCACTTTGAAAGCGATTATGTGGCGCAGTATACGCATAATATGCAGCAAAAGTTGGGGTGGGATCAGTGGCAAGCGCAGGATCATCATTTAACCAATGATTGGTGGCAGTTGTTACACGACCATCAGGCTGATTTTAGTTTAAGTTTTAGGGCATTAAGTTTGGTTTTTGAACAGCCCGACTCATGGTTGGCTTTATTTGGACACAGCGAAGCCGCGCAACAGTGGTTAGCGCGTTATCAGCAACGCTCAGCGCTTAATCAGCACAGCCCGCAGCAGCGCCAAGAACAAATGGATCAGCACAACCCATTATATGTATTGCGCAATCATTTGGCGCAACAGGTGATTCAAGCGGTGCAACAAGGGGATACTGAGCCCCTAGCGCGTTTGTTTTTTGTATTAGAAAATCCTTATGATTGGCATGAAGGCTACGATGATTTGGCATTGCCGCCCACTCCGGATCAAAGCGTGCCCGCGCTAAGCTGCTCTTCATAGTGTGAGATTGGCATTATTTGGTTATGATTAGCAGCAATCATAAAACCTTAATTTGGGATAAAACGTTGTTATGGCAGCCAATACTTTAGGTAAATTATTCCGTGTTACTAACTATGGTGAATCACACGGACCAGCCATTGGTGCTGTGATTGATGGTTGTCCACCAGGATTGGCGCTTAGCGAAGCCGATATTCAGGTGGAGCTAGATCGTCGTCGTCCGGGTACATCGCGTCATGTCACTCAGCGCCAAGAGCCAGATCAGGTGGAAATTCTGTCCGGTGTGTATCAGGGTAAAACCACGGGAACGCCTATTAGCCTATTGATTCGTAATACTGATGCTCGCAGTAAGGATTATGGCAATATCGTGGATACGTTTAGGCCAGGGCATGCAGATTATGCATATTGGCGCAAATATGGTATCCGTGATCCACGAGGGGGTGGGCGATCCTCAGCGCGCTTAACGGCGCCAACCGTGGCTGCCGGTGCGATTGCTAAAAAATGGTTAGCGGAAAAATATGGGGTAAAAATTCGTGGTTATATGAGCCAGCTTGGCCCGATTGTGATTCCCTTTCAATCGTGGGAGCACGTTTCTAACAATCCCTTTTATGCTCCGAATGCGGATGTGGTACCTGAACTCGAAGCCTATATGGATGCTTTGCGCAAAGAGGGCGACTCGATTGGAGCACGGATCGAGGTGGTGGCCGAGAACGTTCCCGCTGGTTTGGGCGAACCTATTTATGCACGTATGGATGCCGAGATTGCCTATGCGATGATGGGGCTTAATGCGGTTAAGGGGGTGGAAATCGGTGCGGGGTTTGAGTCGGTTTCGCAGCGAGGCTCTGAACATGGTGATGCGATTACACCAACCGGTTTTGAATCGAATCATGCTGGGGGGATTTTAGGCGTCATCACTACCGGTCAACATATCGAAGTGTCTTTAGCCATTAAACCGACTTCCAGTATTCGCATCAAGCGCCCCTCTATTAATACCGAGGGCGAGCCGGTCGAGGTACAAACTCTAGGCCGTCATGACCCGTGCGTAGGGATTCGCGCAACTCCCATTGCAGAAAGTTTATTAGCGATTGTGATTATGGATCAGTTGCTGCGCCAGCGTGCACAGTGTGCCGATCATTGGTTAACACCAGGAGAAAACTAATGCGAACCTTACTTAAAAAAGCAAAATGGATGGTAGCGCTAGGCACAACCAGCTTATTGGTCGCCTGCACGGCGATGGATACAACAAGCTCTGGCATGGTGGGTATTGAGCGTAAGCAGTATATGTCGAGCTTGGTCTCGGAAGCTGATCTGAAGCAAACCGCCGCGCAGCAATATAACCAAATGATCAGCCAAGCACGAGCGCAATCAGCTCTTGATGTGAACCAGGCACAAACCCAGCGTGTACGTACCATTGCTCAGCGTTTAATCCAACAGGTGGGGGTGTTTAGACCCGATGCACAACAATGGAATTGGGAAATCCATGTGATTAATAGCGACGAAGTCAACGCGTGGTGTATGCCTGGTGGGAAGATGGCGGTGTATTCTGGCTTGATCAACAAAACCAAAGCCACCGATGATGAGCTGGCTGCAGTAATTGGGCATGAAATGGCCCATGCCTTGCGTGAGCATGCTCGTGAACAAATGTCTCAGCAAATGGCAACCAATATTGGGCTGTCCGTATTATCGGCGGTGACCGGAAGTTCGCTGGTAGGGGATCTAGGCAGTACATTAACGGATGTAATGTTTAATTTACCCAACAGTCGCACTCACGAAACCGAGGCCGATCGTTTAGGGGTGGAGCTGGCAGCTCGTGCCGGTTATGACCCGAGAGCTGCGGTAACACTATGGCAAAAAATGCAAGCCCTAAGCGGTAATGGTACGCCCGAGTTTTTGTCTACCCACCCATCACCGGCATCGCGGATTAATGATTTACAGGTAGCTGCTGAGCGCGTTATGCCGATTTACCAGCAGAATAAACGTTAAGTCCACTTAGCGATTCATACAAAAAAGCTGTGTTATTTAGACACAGCTTTTTTTATCCTATTATTTTTTATACTAGGATATGTATTGGTCTTGTACCGGTGTAAAACCTTGGCATAATAAAATCATCCTAAAAACTTTTTATGGGCGAGACTCAGATGGCAAAAACCTTATACGACAAGTTATTTGATTCGCATGTGGTGCATCGCGAAGACGATGGAACCTGTTTGCTTTATATTGATCGTCAGCTTTTACACGAAGTGACGAGTCCACAGGCATTCGAGGGTCTGGAGCTTGCTGGGCGCAAGCCATGGCGTATTAGCGCTAACTTGGCGGTGGCAGATCATAACGTTCCTACTACATCCCGTGCCGAGGGTATCGAAGATCCAATTTCTAAATTGCAAGTAGATACTTTGGTGAAAAATTGCGAAAAACATGGCATTACTCTGTTCGATATGAACGATCGCCGTCAAGGGATTGTGCATATTATTGGACCAGAGCAGGGCGCCACCTTGCCTGGCATGACAGTGGTTTGTGGGGACTCCCATACCAGCACGCACGGAGCAGTGGGAGCCTTGGCCTTTGGTATAGGGACCTCTGAGGTCGAGCATGTTTTAGCTACCCAAACCCTATACATGAAAAAAAGCAAAAGCATGCTGATTAAGGTAAATGGTAAGCTGCCTTTTGGGTGTACGGCCAAAGACTTGATTTTGTACGTTATTGGACAGATTGGTACAGCTGGCGGCACGGGGTATGCGATTGAGTTTGCAGGCTCAGCCATTAGTGATTTAAGCATGGAAGGACGCATGACGGTCTGTAATATGGCGATCGAGGCCGGCGCGCGTTCTGGTTTGGTTGCTGTGGATCAAAAAACCATCGATTATTTCCGTGGCCGTCCTTATGCGCCAACAGGGGTGTTGTGGGATCAGGCCGTGCAGTACTGGCAAACCTTGCACTCTGACGAGGGAGCACAGTTCGACAAAGTCATCGAGCTAAATGCTGCTGACATTGCACCACAGGTCACATGGGGCACATCCCCTGAAATGGTGATTGATATCACTCAAGCGGTACCAGACCCAGATAAAGAAAAAGATAGCGTAAAACGGGATGGCATGATTCGCGCCTTAGAGTATATGGGCTTGAATCCCATGCAGCCTATTACGGATGTTCGCATTGATAAGGTCTTTATTGGCTCCTGTACGAATGCGCGCATCGAGGATTTGCGTGATGCCGCAAAGGTGGCTCGGGGGCGTAAAGTGGCTTCGAATGTTAAGCAA
>JAAYRP010000299.1 GCA_012518715.1 Alcaligenaceae bacterium
CAATATTTGTGGTTAGATACAGCGGACTGCCAGTTCGCCTATAGGGATAGCTTTTTTAAACGAGCTCCCCAGGGGCGCTATATGATTGTTGCGGTGCAGTTTAAATTAGTGACGGCGGGGGCGTGGACACCGATATTGCGTTATCCGGATTTGCAGCATCACCCGCTTTTACAGAAAACACCTATTACCGCGCAAGCAGTTTTTCAGGCGGTAATAGCGATTCGTCAACAAAAACTCCCTGATCCCGCTGTGTTGGCAAATGCAGGGAGCTTTTTTAAAAACCCTATTGTAACTACGGCGCATTATGAGCAGCTGTTAGCACAGTATCCAGACTTGGTTGCATACCCTTACCAAGGCCAGTATAAGCTAGCAGCAGGTTGGTTGATTGATCATGCTGGCTGGAAGGGTAAACGCCTAGGCCCTGTTGGGATGCACAAAAACCAAGCATTGGTTTTAGTGAATTATGGTGGAGCAAGAGCAGCCGATGTGGCGGCTTTGGTGCAGCAAGTTCAGCAGCAGGTGTTTGAGCTTTTTCAAGTGCAGCTAGAGCAAGAGCCTATTGCTGTGCAATAAGGCTGGCCCATGATAATCCATAGCCCCCAAACTGGGCAGGGGGCATAGAAAATGGCTTTAGCTACCTAACACGTCCTGCATAGTATAGAGGCCATGACTTTTGCCTTTTAGGAAGCGCGCAGCGCGCAAGCTGCCTTGTGCATAGGTAGTGCGGTTACTGGAGCGATGCGTGATTTCAATACGCTCCCCTTCGCCACAAAAGTACACAGTATGATCACCAATAATATCGCCACCGCGCACCACGGAAAAGCCAATACGGCCATCTTCTCGGGCTCCAGTGTGGCCGTAGCGTGTCCAGTCAGCCACATCGTTTAGGTTGACCCCCCACGTTTTTGCAATGGCCTCGCCCATAGCTAGCGCCGTGCCTGAAGGAGCGTCGACTTTATTGCGGTGATGGGCTTCGAATACCTCTGCATCAAAGCCTTCTTGCATTAGCTTAGCGGCAAGCTCAATGAGGCGCAGGGTAACGTTAACACCCACACTCATATTGGGAGCAAAAACAATAGCGATTTGCTCAGCGGCTTGTTGAATGCGTGCTTTTTGTTCCTCGTTAAAACCCGTAGTGCCGATGATGAGCTGGCAATTATGAGCTAGGCATGCAGTGACATGATTCATTGTCCCTTCTGGGCGGGTAAAGTCGATCAAGCAATCCGCCTGCTGTAGTTGGCTCAAGTCATCGCTAATCAACACGCCAGTTTCTTTGCCTAGAAATGCACCCGCATCTTTGCCGATCGCATCTGAGCCAGTGTGGTCTAGAGCAACCGCAAGCTGCATATCATGACTGGATAAAACGGCTTCAATCAACATACGACCCATGCGGCCGTTAGCGCCTGCAATAGCAATACGCATAAAAATTCCTTTGTTAAGTAAATCAGTCCAAGAGAGCGAAACGCCGATGTACTAGCGCAAGGGCTCGACGTCCATGACGGCACTTTCTGGGTGAGACTCCAGAGCGCGAGTAACGGGCTTAGCGCTTGGGGGATTTGTAATAGCAGAAGCCCCTGAGTCCGATTGCTCAAAGGGCTGTCGGTTGGGTTGCTGATCCCCTTCCCAGCGAACGAGTACATCGTCTTCGAACCAAACAGTAAATAACCGTAACTCTTCTTTGCCGTAACCTGGTTTATGATAGTACGGGTATTCCCAGCGATCGCTGTGGAAAATGTCCTGCAGGGTTGGGCTACCAAGTAAAAAGCGAACCTGCTCGCGGGTCATGCCGACCTCTAGGCGTTCAATTTGGGCGGTAGTTAACCAGTTTCCCTGTTGTACAGGAGCCTTGTAGGGGAAGCCCCATTTGCTACCGCTGCAGGCGCTAAGAGTCAAAGCCGTCATACCTGCGATTAGGCCTATGCGCAAGAGAGTGGAGTATTTTTTTGCGTTCATTGCGTTACTTTGCCCCTGTTAGGATAAAATCGTTATCATATAAGGGTTTATAGAAATGCGCATCGTGTGCATTGTGAAATCACCTCGAAATCCGTCTGCATTATGCAGTGCGGGCAACGAGCCTTACCCCCAATCAGATATATAATTCTAGCCATGAAAGACCAAAATGAACTGAAAAACATGGGGCTTAAGGCGACATTTCCGCGCCTAAAGATTCTAGATGTATTTCGTCGCCATGACGAAACCGAAGAAATGCGTCACCTTAGCGCCGAAGACGTCTACCGGTTATTAATTGCCGAAGATGTCGATATTGGTTTAGCTACAGTGTACCGCGTGCTGACTCAATTTGAACAAGCAGGTATTTTAATGCGAAGTCAATTTGATGGTGGTAAAGCGGTATTTGAGCTAAACGATGGCGATCATCATGACCATTTCATTTGTACTAATTGCGCCAAAGTTGTGGAGTTCTCCGACCCCGAAATCGAAAAGCGACAATACGATATCGCTGATAATTTAGGGTTTGAGCTCGAGAGCCATACATTGGTGCTTTATGGCATATGTAATGATTGTGTAGAAAGCGCTAAGCCTACACGCTCAAGATCTCGTTAAACACCAAAAAGGGGCTCATATAGCCCCTTTTTTTATGAAGTACGTAGCCCTAACATTTCTTGGGCGTGCTGCCTTGTGGTGGCGGTGATTTCTATGCCGCCTAACATTCTTGA
>JAAYRP010000048.1 GCA_012518715.1 Alcaligenaceae bacterium
CACTCAGCCCGGTAATCCACAACAAAACGCGTATGTCGAGCGCTATAATCGGACGGTACGTTATGACTGGTTAACCCAGAATCTCTTCGACAGTCTAGAAGAAGTTCAGCACGGAGCGACTGCTTGGCTCTGGACTTATAATAACGAACGCCCCAACATGGCACTTTTTTAGGCCTGTAATCCACATGCCACCTTGTATCTGATGCATAACTTCGGCGGCGTCGAAATCAAACCAAAACGCACGTAGCTTGTCGGGCGCAATAAAGCATTTGTACTCACAGCCTGCGCCATCACTGGCTATGCCGTCGGCACTAGCGCCAAAAAAGCGATCAGGCGTGGAGACAAAGCCAACCTCATCGACCAGAAGCTTTGACCGTATTTCATGAATGAGACGGGCTTCTGGCTCTAGCTCTGAGCCTCGGCGCATTGCCCACGTCTCAAAGCCTTCATCAAGAGGTTTTCCGCTAATGCGCTCAATGGCTAAGCGAAAAGCGTAGCTGAGTGTAGCTTCAGACCATTCGCCAATAGGCTCACCATTGATTGCTTTGCCAATCGCCTCAGCTCTAGGAGAGGCTTTGTAGCCTGCATCTTCACGCGCCTGAGCTTCCGTTTTTCCTGACCGGATAGACTTAACGTAAATTTCTTGCTGAGCTGTTAGTCCATTCACTTTCTTACAGATCGTAGAAAACATACTGGCCGTGACAACTCCGGCACGAGCTTGGTGCCACCCCTCGCTGCCTTGAGGGGCGTTATAAACAAGATAGTCAGACGCCATTTGTCGCTCCAAAACGTTTACGTGCCGCTTGGTATGCGGCTCGGAACTCCATGCTTAGCGAGTATTTGTCTTGTGGCTGGTAGAAAGCATCAAGTCCCGTTTTCCACACTTCGTCAGCTTTTTCTATGTCTTCAGCACTATCCATTGCGGTAATCCAAACGCGATGGGCTTCTTGCTGTTCATGGTCTGTTGGCTCGTTAACTGCACCATCTGTATCATCATCAGCCTCTGAAACACCGCAAATAGCTTTTAGCGTGTATCGCTGCAGGTAGGTTGTTGTGGAGCCAATAGCTTGCACGGCATTTTTTCCACCAGACTGATCTGGAGCTGCCTCTAGTGATGTTTCTTCACTGTGTCCATCTCGGTGAGTTATTACGCAAGTCACGCGAATTACCCCGCTTTGTTGCTCTGTGCGCCATCGAAAGGAGAGACCATGCTTCGCTAGAACTGGGGATACTATCTTTACTACCTCAGAGAGAGGGGCGTGATGATAATCAGTCGCCCCTTTGTTGCCTGAGGAATAATGTACGTGGCTTTTCTTGGCGATAAGTAAATGTTCAGACTCTTGTCTAAAATCTGCCATTGCCTGGTTAAAGGCTTTACGCGCTTCATTAGCTTCCCAGCGCTCTTGCAGCGCCATCATTTCCCCTAGCTGCTCAGGCTGTACGCCTTGAGACATTGCTTGCAGCATTAGCCCCATGGGTGAGGCTTGCACCTCTTGCGGGATAGCCGTGGCTTGGGCTCTAGTCGCAGGGGTTTCAATGATTTGAGTTTCACTCATAATCCGCTCCGTATTTTTCAAATGCGATATCGCACAAAATATCCATGGCTACTGTGTATGTGCCATCGTTGTTGAGCATGGCTTTAAAGATTTGGCGGGCTTCTTCGATATGAACATCAAAGCGCCAACCTTCAAATAACGCCGGGATCCACTCACGGAAAGGCGCACCGATCGGCTCGATGCCTGTCTCAATGGCATCAGCTAAAGTGTCTTTTGTGATTTTTGGCGCTGACTCGCGTTCCCATCGAAAATAGCCATAATCAGCTGTACGGCTCGGGTCATCAAAGCGAGGTTCTGGATACATAGCCACCTCCGGTTGGTTTAAGTGTGTAAAAGTCGCGATACGCCTCGTTTGTGCGTATTAACGCTTGGATATGGTCAGCTTGCTCTTGGACTGCTTGAGCAGTAAGCCCCAGGTCATCTACGTCTGACGTAGCGGCTAGGCCGTAAACCGCCACTACGCCTAAAGCTGCCAAAAAGAAGATCAGATGTTTACGCATAGGGCCTCCTTTTCGACTTGCGTCATGCGTTGCACCGTGTACTCAGCAAAGCGCATAATGATGTCGTTACGCTCTACATATAAGCGAGTGCGCAATAGATCATCACGCAGAGCTAGAAGCAGGTGCACCAAGTCATGTGACTCCATGCACTTAAAAACGGAGAGAGCTAACTCATGGCGATCAATAGCAGTGGGGCGAAACTTTGGGTTTGTGGTGACAAAAACAAACTCTCGTCTACCTCTCAGGCAGTCGTGGATTTGACTGGAGACGATGTTAATCAGACGCGCACAGTCAACCGCGTCACGCTGGGTAGCGACGTTCATAATGAATATCCTTTGAAGTGTGCAGCGGTTGCTGCGGCGAAGTGGAGGGCTAAGCGTTGCGCACCGTTAGCCTATTTTTAGACGGTTTCCGCTCTTTGATGTCAGCGATTAGCTGTTAAACAAACAACTACAACAGCGAGAGCACCGAACAACATAGCGATGCTTGGGATGGACTCTAAAAGCACGCGCAACTCCTGGGTTAGAGGTAAAATACAGTAGATAAATCAAATGCTACTGAGGTACACCATGAGAAAACTAATAGCTTTTTTGTTTATAGCTTCACTATCAGCATGTGCAGTCCACACACCTAGTGGTTCAATTATTGTTGATCCAGATAGAGGGCATAGCCGAGGGGGTTTCTGCCCACCGGGACAAGCAAAAAAAGGAAACTGTTAAAGCATTAATTTAAAAGCCCACCGATATAACTGGGTGGAGAGCGTGCGATTTTAAGTAACACCTTTACCATTGGGGTTTCGCGATTTGAAATCGCGTTACTTACTGCACTGGCCCGTAATAAACAGGGTCGGTTGAGTGCTGTGTATCGTTTTTTCTTAGAGCTTTTAGCAGCTCGATGATTTCTTTATCTGACATGACAATCTCCTGTAAATGGCATTACAGGATAGGGGGTTTGTCATGCTAGAGGAATACGTAGTTTCCGAAAAACTGTTGTAGTTATGTGATTTTTGCATAAAAAGCTATCGCTACAAGCTCATAGGTGCTATAGTTGTGTAGGGGCTTTTCTCCCCGGTTTTATATTTAGGATTTATTATTTTGAAAAAACAAATTGGTATTGTGAAGTGGTTTAATAACGAAAAAGGCTTTGGTTTTATCGCACCAGAAGATGGTGGTAAAGACCTTTTTGCTCACCACTCCGAAATCCAAATGGACGGTTACAAGTCCCTTGAGGAAAATCAACGCGTTTCTTACGTTGAAGCCGCAGGTCAAAAAGGCCCAGCAGCAACACAAATTGAAATAGCGTAATGCTGAGCTCGTTCTAATTGAACGGGCTACACATTCATAAAGTAGGTCAAACCTTTGGAATATGGGGTTTGGCCTATTTTTTTGGCGCGCCCAGCAGGAGTCGAACCTGCAATCTCCCCTTAGGAGGGGGAAGTTATATCCATTTAACTATGGGCGCTTATGCCCGTTACGCGGGCTAGTCGCTCGTACTGAGGTTTTGCGTCCAACTTTCTACGAGAATCCAGACGTTTGCCAGCTGTAGGGGCTGCCTTTGCATGGCTTCTGAATATCGCCAGAAAGGACCCAGTGCTATTTTGGGAAATAAATAAAGTTTTAGCACCTTGGATTAAAAAAGCTATGCTGTACTCAGCAACACTTGGAGCTATAAATTTATATATGTTTCCTGATGGCAGGGTTGGCTTAGCTATTCTTTTGGCTCTAATCTTTTATTCTCTGATTCAGTTGAATAATACTTTGCCGTTTTTTCGCAGGGTTGCAGAAATGGGCAATAAAGACCCTCAAAAGGGTGAAGAGTCAAGCATAAGTAGGATTGAATAGCAAAAAGCCCAAAGAAGAAAGCTAATGTCGACTTAAGTATGCGTAGCACTCTTGCTCCAATACCAACAAATAATTTAGATAGGCGCTCTACAAAGACAAAAGATACGATTTTTGTAAATTAAAAAAGAGAGAGCAGAGCGCCTACGTAAATCATCGAAATAAACTAAGGACTACCTCGCCGTCCCGTTGTTTGCGCATCACTGCGTTAGGCGTCTAGATATACATCACTAGAAAGCCCACCCGATCTATCTCTTAACGCTGACTCTAACAGCCCGATAGGAGGTGGGGTTTTCTGTCCGTTTTTCTTCTGCCCGGCAGGATGTCGGCAGGCTGCCCATTCAATAGCTAAACCACTAACTAAAGCTGGCAACGATTTATGACGCGCTAGGGAAAGTAAGAGCTGGAGCCTGCCCAGAAAAGCCCCGCTAAAGGCGGCAACCTTTGCGGGGCATGGTGTTTGTTAATTGACCTAGTAATCAATTTGATGACTTTAACCGTGAGGGTTTGGGCATAGAGGTGGACTTCTCTTTGCCCGCTGAGCGAGTCACGAGAGTGCTGGATCAAATCATCGAGTGGCGAGGCAAGCCTGCGTGCTTAAGGTGTGATAATGGGCCGGAATACATTAGTAAAACACTCCTAGAGTGGGCAGCTAAGCGGCATATCA